>VSOD01000069.1 GCA_009774655.1 Lachnospiraceae bacterium | reverse complement strand
GTGTAGGAGACGTCTTCTTTGGCATTCAGGGCGGAACCGATGGCTGCGAACAGATGGGAGTCGTCCAGGTCGATGATATGTTCGTCGTCCAGTTTCAGGGTGCGGATAAAAGCCTGCTTCAACTCCGACAGAAAGTGCAGCGGGCCGCCCAGAAAGGCCACGTGTCCCCTGATCGGCTTGCCGCAGGCAAGACCGCTGATGGTCTGATTTACCACAGCCTGAAAAATGGAGGCCGACAGGTCTTCTTTTGTGGCCCCTTCGTTGATCAGCGGCTGGATATCGGATTTAGCGAAGACGCCGCACCGTGCCGCGATGGTGTACAGGGAATGGTAATTTTTCGCATATTCGTTGAGGCCCGGCGCATCCGTCTGCAGCAGGGAGGCCATCTGGTCGATGAAAGAACCGGTACCGCCGGCACAGATCCCGTTCATGCGCTGCTCCACGTTGCCGCCTTCGAAGTAGATGATCTTGGCGTCCTCGCCGCCCAGCTCGATGGCTACGTCCGTTACCGGAGCGAAAGTCTGCAGGGAGGTGGAGACGGCGATCACTTCCTGTACGAAAGGAATTTCCAGATGGTTGGCCAGTGTGAGACCGCCGGAGCCGGTGATCATGGGATGTACTGTCAGGCTGCCCAGCCTGCTGTAGGCTTTCTGCAGCAGGTCGGACAGGGTTTCTTTTATGTTGGCAAAGTGTCTTTGATAGTCGGAAAAGAGTACCTGCTGCCGTTGGTCGAGAACGGCGATCTTCACGGTCGTGGAACCGATATCAATACCGAGGGTATACTGCATCTGACTCATTTCAGATATCACTCCTTCTATATCTATTCTATATCTTTACGATACACTGTGTCAGGCCGGCTCTCACAATATGTGCTCTCTGCATACGTTCACATTATAATAGGAAAGACTGCCTGATGGACTCTGTCATTATACGACACCATTTTGCAAAAAGCAATCGGCTAATTGTTGGTAAAGTGTTAAGATTTTCGGTTGTATTTATAAAATTTTTATGACTTGTGTATTTTTGGAGGCTGTATCGTTTACTTTTAAATAGAGGAATGATAGAATAGTAGCAGTTCGTACCATAAAATGTATTCAATTTTGCAGATGAAAATACTTGAAAGGCGTGTGGTTAAAATGAAAATGAGTCCTTTTGAACGTAAATTCGGAAAATACGCGATCAGCAATCTTTCGTTTGTGCTGGTGATGTGCTATGCCGTAGGATATGTGCTGCAGATGTTTGGCGGACAGGGCATACTGTACGGTTATCTTACGCTGGATCCTTATGCGGTGCTGCACGGGCAGGTGTGGAGGCTGTTCACATGGATCCTGATCCCGCCTTCAAGCGGCAATATCTTTCTAACGGTCATCATGCTGTATTTCTACTGTTCCATAGGCACGACGCTGGAACGGACATGGGGAACCTACCGGTATAATGTGTATCTTTTTCAGGGGATGCTGTTTACCATCGCAGGCAGTTTCCTTTTGATGGGATATCGTTATCTGTTTAACGGCGCACAACTTGCAGGCGGAGCGGCGCCTTATTTCCAGTACGCTTCGTTATATTTCAGCACCTACTATATCAATATGTCGATCTTCCTTGCCTTTGCGGCGACTTTCCCGGAGGTACAGGTTCTGCTGATGTTTATCATACCGGTGAAGGTCAAGTGGATGGGTGTCGCTTATGCGGTCATGCTGCTGTTTGATTTTATGTCGCCGGGGGTGGAACACAAATTTGCGATCGGCGCATCGCTGCTCAATTTTGTGGTATTCTTTTTCACCTCACGCAATATGATGCATCTGAATCCGAAGCAGATCCACAGACGGCATGAGTTTAAGCGGGATGTAAGGCGAAACACGGGCATCACCAAGCATAAATGCGCAATCTGCGGCAGGACAGAGGTGGACAGTCCCAATCTTCAGTTCCGGTTCTGCTCCAAGTGCGACGGCAATTATGAGTACTGCGAGGAACATCTGTATACCCATACGCATATCCAGAAACCGTAAAAGCAGGGGACGGGAAGCACAGACGCCCGGCCGGCACGAAAATGCATGATAATGGAAATGCGTGGTAGTGAAAATGCATGATAAATGAAAATAACGACAGAAACAGAAATAAGCGTAAAGGATTATGGTAGCGGCGTGAGTACGGAGAAGAAGGAGATCTTATTTGCGAAGACTTTAGAGCAGGTGAAGAATACGGCGAAGGAGCAGGGAAATTGTATCTCGGCGCAGCAGGTGGAGGAGGCCTTCGGGCCGCTGGCCTTAAGCGGAGAGCAGATGGATATGGTCTACGCCTATCTGCATCAGCGTAAGATCGGGGTCGGGGAGCCGGTGGATCCGGACGAATATCTGGCCCCGGAAGAGAAGGAGTATCTGGAGCATTATCTGGAAACGCTGCGGGCGCTGCCGCAGGTGTCTGCCGGAGAGCGGGAAGCGATCACACTGTCGGCGATGGCCGGAGACGGGGACGCGCGAAGCAGGCTGACGGAGCTGTATCTTCCGGAGGTGGCGGAGATTGCGAAGCTCTATGCAGGGCAGGGCGTCTTCCTGGAGGATCTGATCGGAGAGGGCAATGTGGCGGTGGCAGCGGGAGTCACGATGCTGGGCGCGCTCGAACATGCCTCTGAAGCTGAGGGGATGCTGGGGAAGATGATCATGGATGCCATGGAGGAATATATTGCGGAGAACGCGGAAGAAGTGAAGAAAGACCAGCGGATTCTGGATAAGGTCAACAGGGTGGCGAAGGCGGCCAACGAGCTGTATGCGGAGCTGCACCGGAAGGTGACGATCGAGGAAGTGATGCAGGAGTCGGGTCTGAGCAGACGGTCGATCGAGGAGGCCATCCGGATGAGCGGGGATAAGATCGAGGCTTTGCTTCACTGAGGAAGAGCGGTAAGGACAGGTGCGATGGAGAAACAGATGAGCGGGACAGAAGAAGTACAGAACAGGGATTTTAAATATTTCATGCAGGATACGGGGTCTTTGTATCTGGGAGCGAAGTACAGCTACGCGGAGATTCTGGGAGACGAGATGGTCACGTTTAAATATAAGAGCATCGTGGAGCACTATATCCTCAAAGATACCGATCCGGAGACGACGCTGGAGAGCCAGCTTTATTATATGACGCCGGAACAGTTTTCCTATAGGACCTATCAGCAGCTGAAAGCCAGAGTCAAGGTCAGTATGCTGGTGGAGAAGAAGCGGTTTCCTGGCGGAAGCGGCGTGCGTTATGAGAGTAAGGTGATGAAGCTGGAGGAGTTTGTGAAGATGAACCTGGCGCAGAAGAAAAAGTGCGGGGTCGTGGTACAGGAGCTGGTGTTGTCGAAGCTGGCGGTGATGACCTTCAGTGTTTAAATAAAGAAAGTATGTTGTATACGGGAGAATCGGTGGACCGCAGGATAGATAACTGCGGTTTTTACTTTACTAAATTTTAGTTTGGGTGGTATACTATACATTAAATGTGATGTTAAGGATACAGGAGCGAAAGGAGTTTATACAGATTATGCAGATAGAACAGTTACAGGCTTACACAGTGATCGAGAAGCAGACGATCGGGGATTTAAATTCGGTCGGTTATTTGCTGAGACATAATAAGACGGGAGCCAGGGTGGCGCTTTTGTCGAATGATGACGAGAATAAGGTGTTTTATATCGGATTCCGGACGCCGCCGAAGGACAGCACGGGCGTGGCGCATATCGTGGAACATACGGTGCTCTGCGGGTCGGACAAATTTCCGGTGAAGGATCCGTTTATTGAGCTGGCCAAGGGCTCTTTGAACACCTTTTTGAATGCCATGACGTATCCGGACAAGACGGTGTATCCTGTGGCGAGCTGCAACGACAAGGATTTCCAGAATCTGATGGACGTCTATCTGGATGCGGTGCTGCATCCTAATATTTACCGGGAGGAGAAGATCTTCCGGCAGGAGGCGTGGCATTATGAGATGGAGAGTGCGGACGACGCGCTGACCATCAACGGTGTGGTATACAGTGAGATGAAAGGGGCCTATTCTTCGCCGGATGATGTGCTGGAGCGGGAGATCATGAATTCGCTTTATCCGCATACGTCGTATGCGGTGGAGTCGGGCGGGGATCCGGACGTGATACCGGAGCTTACTTATGAGGATTTTCTGGCTTTTCATCAGAGATATTATCATCCGTCAAACAGCTATATCTATCTGTACGGGGATATGGATATGGCGGAGAAGCTTACGTATATCGACGAGGAATATCTGTCGAAATATGATGCGCTGGCGGTGGATTCCACGCTGGCGACGGAGCCTGCTTTTGATGAGATGCTGCATGTAGAGCGGGAGTACTCCATTATGGAGAGCGAGTCGGAGCAGGACAATACTTATCTGGCCTACAACGTTTCTCTCGGCGAGCTGCCGGATCCGAAATTCTGCAACGGGTTCGCGGCGCTGGCGGATGTGCTCTGCTCGATGCCGGGTGCGCCGGTCAAGCAGGCGCTTTTGGACGCCGGCATCGGGACGGATTTAAGTTGTCTGTATGATACGGGGGTGAAGCAGCCGTATTTTTCCGTGATCGCGAAGAATGCCAATGCAGAGCAGAAGGAGGACTTTATCCGCATTATAGAGGAGACGCTGCAGGAGATAGCGGAGAAAGGGCTTGACCGTAAGTCTCTCAGCGCCAGTCTGAACAACAGCGAGTTCAAATACAGGGAGGCGGATTTCGGATCATATCCGAAAGGGCTTATGTACGGCCTGCAGATGCTGGAGACCTGGCTGTATGACGACAGCAGGCCTTTTGCAGAGATAGAGCTGCTGGATATCTATCGGGATCTGAAGAAAGCGGTGGAGACGTCTTATTATGAAGATATGATCAGGGAGTGTCTGATCGGGAATCCGCATAAGAGCGTGGTAGTCGTAAAGCCGGTGAAGGGGCTGACGGGCCGGAAGGAGAAGGCGCTTGCCGAGGAGCTTGCAATGCGCAAGGCAGCCATGAGCAAAGAGGAGATCGATCGGATCGTGCAGGAGAGCGCGGCGCTTTTGCAGTATCAGGAAGAGCCCAGTGCGAAGGAAGATCTGGAGAAGATCCCGCTGTTATCGCGGGCGGATATGAAGAAGGAAGCCATGCCTTACGTCAATGAGGAGAAGAAGGTCGGCGATACGGTACTTCTGTATCACGATATCTATACAAACGGCATCGGTTATCTGCGGTTTATGTTTGACTTAAGACAGGTGCCGGAAGAGCTGTTCCCTTATGTGGGTGTCTTAAAGACGGTGCTTGGTCTGGTAAGTACGGAGCATTACAGCTACAGTGAGCTGTACAATGAGATCAATCTGCAGACGGGCGGTATCGCCCCGGCGGTAAATACGTATACGGACGCACGGGATCTGCAGAAATATACGGCGACGCTGGATTTAAAAGTTAAGGTATTGTATGAGAATCTGCCGCAGGCATTCGCACTGGCAACGGAGATTTTGACAAGATCGGATTATACGGATGCAAAACGTCTTTTTGAGCTGGTGGCGGAGGCCCGTTCCTGCAAGCAGGCAGGTATGATGTCGGCAGGTCATACGCTGGCGGCGGGCCGGGCGATGGCGTATCTGTCCAAACCGGCGATGGTGCTGGAGCACATCAACGGGATACCCTTTTACCGGCTGCTGGAAGGACTGGAGAAGGAGTTTGAAGACAGGAAGGAAGAACTGATTTCCAACTTACAGAAAGTGATCCGGTATATTTTCCGGCCGGAGAATCTGCTTGTGGACTACACGGCACAGAAGGAAGGCCTTGCGGGCATCGAGGCGCTGATCGGGGAATTTAAGGAAGGGTTGTATACGGACCCTGTGGAGACGGCCGGATACGATCCGGTTCCTGTGAAAAGGAACGAGGGCTTTATGTCCTCGGCGCAGATCCAGTATGTGTGCCGCGCGGGTAATTTTGAGAAAAAGGGACTGCCTTACAACGGGGCGCTCCGTGTGCTTCGCGTCCTGCTGGGGTATGATTATCTGTGGACACAGGTGCGTGTCAAAGGCGGGGCCTACGGCTGTATGTGCAACTTCGGCAAGTCCGGAGACAGTTATTTCGTGTCCTACCGGGATCCGAATCTGGAGAAGACCGTAGATGCCTATGAGAAGGCTGCGGACTATATAGAACATTTTGAGGCGGACGAGCGGACGATGACGCAGTATATCATCGGCGCGGTCAGCGAGATGGATATGCCGCTTACGCCTTCGGCGAAGGGGTTGTATTCGCTCAGCGGATATATGACACATTATACGTTTGAGCAGGTGCAGAAGAACAGAGACGAACTGCTGGCGGCAGATGCGGATACGATCCGGGGGCTGGCGGCGTATATCCGGGCCTTTATGGAGGACGACTGTCTGTGCGTTGTGGGAAATGAAGAGAAGATCAAAGAGAATGCGCAGCGGTTTGGAGAGATCGAGTATCTTTTCCATTAGAAGATAATACAGGCAGAAGGAAATTAATACAGGCAGAAGGAAATATAGAAGGATAAGTGAACCATGCAGGACAGTGTCCTGTATGAGGAATGAGGAAGCGTAACACGACGGAAGGGGAGGCATATGAGAAAGAGGAGATTTCGGTATCTGTACGGCACGCTGCCGGCAATCCTGCTGGCCGCAGCCTTAAGCGGCTGCGGCAGTGCAGGGAACAAGTCGATGAACAGCTATTATGAGTCCGCGGCAGATACGGCGCCTGCGGAATCCGGCGGCGGTTTCTATGCGGAAGGAGAGGCGGCTGAGGCGGCGGCAGACGATTACGACGGCGGCTTCTATGCGGACGAAGGGGCGGTCGATGTGGCAGCGGAGGAGAGCGTGTCGCAGGAAGGAATGGAAGTAACAGGGCAGGCTGTCTCCGAGCGGAAACTGATCAAGAAGGTGTCGCTGGACGTGGAGACGGAGCAGTTTGACACGCTTCTGCCTTCCATCGAGAAACGGGTTACGGCGCTTGGCGGTTACATAGAAGAAATGTCCAGTTTCAGCAGGAGCGATCAATATTCCAAGGACTATCAGGGCACGAAATACCTGCGTTATGCCAGTATGACGGTGCGGATACCGCGGCAGAATCTGGAAGTTTTTCTGCAGGAGATCGGGGAACAGACCAATGTGACGAGCCGCTCCGAGAGCGTGACGGATGTGACACTGCAGTATGTGGATCTGGAGAGTCATAAGAAGGCGCTCCTCACGGAGCAGGACAGGCTGCTTGAACTGATGGAGCAGGCGGAATCCGTGGAAGATATCATAAAGATTGAGAGCCGTCTGTCCGAGGTGCGTTATCAGATCGAGAGTATGGAAGCGCAGCTGCGCACTTTTGACAATAAGATTGATTACAGTACGGTCTGTCTCGGTATAGATGAGGTAGAGCGTTATTCACCGCCGGAGAGCGCTTCCACTGGCGCGCGGATCCGCAGAGGCTTCCTGGAGAGTGTGGAGAACATCCTCTATGAGATCCAGTACGCGGCAATCTGGCTTGTGATCAATATTCCCTATGGGATTGTCTGGGTGATAACGATTGTTATTGTTATCGTCATCCTGCGCATTCTTGTAAAAGTGTGGAAGAAGCGGGCGGCGAAAGGGACGGCGCGGCGGGGCAGGAGGTCTTCTGCCTGTGATCCACATGATCCGTATGCGCCATATGATCCGCATGCGTATGGGACGTCAAATGCTCCGGGCACAGGGAGCGGCCGGCAGGAGAAGCCGGATACTGACCGTTCAGGGCAGAATGGATAGACGACGCGGAACGAATGAAAAGCAATAAGAACAAATGGGAATCAACGAAAATAAATGAGAATCAACGATAATAAGTGAGAAGCTGTCGTCTGCGGGCGCTTTGTGTAGGAGAGCGATGCAGAGCTGAGACAGATAAGATAAGAGAAGATAGAATGGAGAAAACAGACGTAAAGCATATGCAGGAAAATCAAAACAGACAATACAGATCCGGGTTTGCCACGCTGATCGGCAGGCCCAATGTGGGGAAATCCACATTGATGAACGCACTGATCGGGCAGAAGATCGCCATCACGTCGAAGAAGCCGCAGACTACCAGAAACAGGATCCAGACGGTATATACTTCGGAGGAAGGCCAGATCGTCTTTATGGATACGCCGGGCATCCATAAGGCAAAAAATAAGCTGGGTAACTATATGGTCAATGTGGCGGAGCGCACTATGGCGGATGTGGACGTGATCCTCTGGCTGGTGGAGCCGACGGACTATATCGGCGCCGGGGAGCAGCATATCATAGAACAGCTGAAAAAGACAAAAACACCCATTATTCTAGTGATCAACAAGATTGATACGGTGCAGAAGGAGTTGATCCTTACTTATATAGATGCCTACAGGAAGCAGTTGGACTTCGCAGAGATCGTTCCGGTGTCCGCTTTGAAGAAGGACGGCATGGAAGAACTGATCGGGTGTATCATGAAATATCTGCCTTACGGAGAACCTTTCTATGATGAAGATACCGTGACCGACCAGCCCATGCGCCAGATCGTATCGGAGCTGATCAGGGAGAAGGCGCTGCGGTGTCTGGAGGACGAGATTCCCCACGGGATTGCGGTCACCATCGAGATGATGAAATTCCGAAAACGTATCGTGGATATCGAGGCGACCATTGTCTGCGAGCGGGAATCCCACAAGGGCATCATCATCGGCAAACAGGGCGGTATGCTCAAGAAAATCGGTTCCCTGGCCCGGCCGGATATTGAGGAGCTGGTGGAATGTCAGGTCAATCTCAAGCTCTGGGTGAAGGTGAAGAAGGACTGGCGGGACAGCGATTACCTGTTGAAAAATTTCGGCTATAACCCGAAAGAACCGGAATAGAAAAAGGCAAATCTGCGAACCCTATCTTTATGCAAAGAAGTGACAGGAAAGCCTGGGGCTCACCTGTTATGGACAAGAATACCTGCGCAGTACAGGGTCAGGGGGCGTAAGATGAAGGCGATAAATTACTGGGATAAATTTATGATAACAGGCAGTATTGATGATTTTCTGGCATATAAAAATGCGTCACAGGACGATAAGACTGAGAAATACGAAGGGAAGGAAGGATCGGAAGAGCATTCTCATGCAGGAATATACACAGATTACGGGAATGGTTTTAAAGGCTGAGCCGGTGGGCGAATACGACAGAAGAGTGGTGATTCTGACGAAAGAGAAGGGAAAGATATCTGCTTTTGCCAGAGGGGCCCGCAAACCGAACAGCAGGCTGCTGGCGGCGACAAATCCCTTCTCATTCGGAGAATTTAAGCTGTATGCGGGCAGAAATTCCTACACGGTCATGGATGCCGCGATCAGCAATTACTTCGAAGGCCTGCGGGAGGATTTTGAAGGAGCCTACTACGGCATGTATTTTCTGGAGGTGGCGGATTACTATACGAGAGAGAACAACGACGAGCGGGAGATGTTGAAACTGGTGTACCAGTCGCTGCGGGCGGTGTTACATAAGGGGATTCCGAACCGGCTGATCCGCTGTATTTTCGAGATGAAGGCGATGACAGTCAACGGCGAATTTCCGGGGATGCCGGCGGGGGGCGTGTGGGAGGAATCCACGGCTTACACGGTGTCATACATCATGAATTCGAGTATAGAAAAGCTGTATACATTTACGGTTAAGGAAAACGTGCTGGCAGAGCTGCGGACGATCGCGGACGATTATCGGAGACGATATCTGGACAGGACGTTTAAAAGTCTTGAAATTGTGGATAATCTTTAATATAATGGAATGCAGTATGTGGGAGGAAAGCGTATGCGAAGAGAAAAGATCAGTATGCTTATTCTGACAGTGACCTGTATGCTTGCCGGATGCGGTGGAGAAAAGACACCGGAGGTAAGTTCTCTTTCTATTGATAAGGAGGGGAAGGTCAGCCATCAGATCGTTGGGCAGTTTGAGCAGGAATATTATGAAAAGGACGGGCTTATGTCACTGGCACAGGAGAGAGTGGCGGAGTACTGCGCGGACAACGGTGAGGGAAGCGTGGTGCTGGGAGAAGTGGACGAGCAGGACGGCAAAGTGCTGATTCATTTTGATTATGCGTCCGGTGCGGACTACAGCGCTTTTAACGGGCGGGAGCTGTTCCTGGGAACGCTGGAGGAAGCGCAGGGACAGGGCTATAACCTGGATCATGTCGCTTTTACCTCGCCCAAGGGACAGCCGATGGAGATCAGCGATATCGAAGAACCGGAGAAGATGCAGGTGATGATCATCGGCATGAAACCGACGGAAGAGCTGCTGGTCAAGACCTTCGGGAAGGTACTTTATGTAAACCAAAGCGCCCATACCGACCTGGATGTATCCTTTGCCGGGAAAAGCGGCGTCAATATTTCCTATCCGACAGCAGAGTCGGGGGCAGGGGACAGTGAGCTGTCGTATATTATTTTTGAATAACAAATGTTATTACGGGCGTTATTTACAGCGGCTGTTATGGCGGTCAGGAGATCAGAAAATCAGGAGCGCATATGGTTTGACAAAACAGACAGCAAGCCGCAGTGAGAGCGGTGGAATATAGAAAGGACAGAGAAGATGGAAAAGACAATGGAAAAAATAGTGGCGTTATCGAAAGCGAGAGGGTTTGTGTACCCCGGTTCCGAGATTTACGGCGGGTTGGCGAATACGTGGGATTTCGGCAATCTGGGTGTGGAACTTAAGAATAATATCAAGAAGGCATGGTGGCAGAAGTTCGTGATGGAGAGCCCCTACAATGTGGGTGTGGACTGCGCGATCCTGATGAATCCGCAGACCTGGGTAGCCAGCGGCCATCTGGGCAGCTTCTCCGATCCGCTGATGGACTGTAAGGAATGTCATGAGAGATTCCGCGCGGATAAGATCATTGAAGATTATGTTGCGGAACAGGGCATGACGTTGGACAGCTCCGTGGACGGCTGGAGCCAGCAGGAGATGAAGGATTTTATCGAGGAACATAATATACCGTGCCCGACCTGCGGCAAACATAATTTTACGGATATCAGACAGTTCAACCTGATGTTCAAGACGTTCCAGGGCGTTACGGAAGACGCCAAGAATACGGTGTATCTGCGTCCGGAGACGGCGCAGGGTATTTTCGTCAACTTTAAGAATGTACAGCGGACATCCCGCAAGAAGATTCCTTTCGGTATCTGTCAGGTGGGTAAGTCTTTCCGGAATGAGATCACGCCGGGTAACTTTATCTTCCGCGTGCGGGAGTTCGAGCAGATGGAGATGGAATTTTTCTGTGAGCCGGATACGGATCTGGAGTGGTTCGCTTACTGGAAGCAGTATTGTATCGACTTCTTAAAGAGCCTGGGCATGAAGGAAGAGGAGATGCGCGTACGCGACCATGATCCGGAAGAGCTTTCCTTCTATTCCAAAGCGACGACGGACATTGAGTTTTTGTTCCCCTTCGGCTGGGGTGAGCTGTGGGGTATCGCTGACAGAACCAACTATGACCTGACACAGCATCAGAATACCTCCGGTGAGGACATGTCCTATTTCGACGATTCGAAGAATGAGAAATATATTCCTTATGTTATTGAGCCGTCCCTGGGTGTGGAGAGACTTTTCCTGGCGGTGTTGTGCGGCGCTTATGACGAGGAAGAGATCGGCGAGGGCGATGTGCGTACCGTGCTGCACTTCCACCCGGCGCTGGCGCCTGTGAAGATCGGCGTGCTGCCTCTTTCGAAGAAGCTGAACGAAGGCGCGGAGAAGGTTTTCGCACAGCTTTCGAAGAAGTACAACTGTGAGTTCGATGACAGAGGCAATATCGGTAAGCGGTATCGCAGACAGGACGAGATCGGGACGCCTTTCTGCGTTACATATGATTTCGATTCCGAGACAGACGGCTGTGTGACCGTGCGCCTGCGTGACTCCATGGAGCAGGAGCGGGTGGCCATTGACCAGCTGGATGCTTACTTTGCGGACAAATTTACTTTTTAATAAACAGCTCAGGGATAGAAAGGACAGAGAACGACGATGAAACCATATGGTGTAAATGATTTACGAAGAATGTTCCTGGAATTTTTCGAGAGCAAGGAACATCTGAAGATGAAGAGCTTTTCGCTGGTACCGCACAATGACAACAGCCTTTTGCTGATCAATTCCGGTATGGCGCCGCTTAAGCCTTATTTTACGGGACAGGAGATTCCGCCCAGAAGGCGGGTTACCACCTGTCAGAAATGTATCCGTACAGGGGATCTGGAGAATGTGGGTAAGACGGCAAGACACGGCACCTTTTTCGAGATGCTGGGAAATTTCTCGTTCGGGGATTATTTTAAGCGCGAGGCCATCGCGTGGAGCTGGGAATTTCTTACGGAGGTGGTGGGACTGGATGCGGACAGGCTCTATCCTTCCATCTATGAAAAGGATGAGGAAGCCTTCGAGATCTGGAATAAAGAGATGGGCATTCCGGCGGAGCGGATCTTCCGTTTCGGCAAGGAAGATAATTTCTGGGAGCATGGTTCCGGCCCCTGCGGCCCCTGTTCAGAGATTTATTATGACCGTGGAGAGAAGTATGGCTGCGGCCAGCCCGGTTGTACGGTAGGCTGTGACTGCGACCGCTATATGGAGATCTGGAACAACGTGTTTACCCAGTTCGACAATGACGGCAAAGGCAACTATACGGAGCTTGTACAGAAGAATATTGATACCGGCATGGGACTGGAGCGTCTGGCGTCTGCGGTGCAGGATGTGGATTCTATTTTTGATGTGGACACGGTGCTGGCGCTGCGCACGAGGGTGTGTGAGATTGCCGGTGTGGAATATAAGAAGGAGTATGAGACGGACGTTTCCATACGTATCATCACCGATCATATCCGTTCGGCGACCTTTATGATCTCCGACGGTATCCTGCCTTCTAACGAGGGTCGGGGGTATGTGCTGCGCAGGATCATCCGCCGGGCGGCGCGTCAGGGAAGAAAGCTGGGCATTCAGGGAATCTTCCTGTCCAATCTGGCAGGGACGGTCATTGAAGGCTCCCGGGACGGCTATCCGGAACTGGAGGAGAAGAAGGATTTCATCTTTAACGTGCTGACGCAGGAGGAGAATAAATTCAATAAGACCATCGATCAGGGGCTTACCATTTTAAATGAGATGGTAGAGGCCATGGGAGACGGTGACGGCAAGGTGCTTGGCGGCGCCGATGCCTTTAAACTGTATGACACTTACGGATTCCCGCTGGATCTGACAAGGGAGATCCTGGAGGAAAAGGGCTTTGCGGTGGATGAGGACGGCTTTAAGGCATGTATGCAGGAGCAGAAGGACAAGGCCCGCAAGGCCCGCAAGACGACCAACTATATGGGGGCGGACGTGACGGTGTATGAGTCCATCGATCCGGCTGTTACAACGGAATTTGTGGGATATGATAATCTGACTTTTGACTCGAAGGTGACGGTACTGACCACGGAGACGGAGTTGGTGGAAGCGCTGACGGACGGCGAAGTTGGTACGGTGATCGTGGAGCGGACGCCTTTCTATGCCACCATGGGCGGACAGGAAGGCGATACCGGCAGCATCACCACGGATGACGGTGTGTTCCAGGTGGAGAATACGATTAAGCTTCTGGGCGGCAAGGTGGGCCATGTGGGCAAAGTGACCAGCGGTATGTTCAAGGTGGGCGACACCGTGACGCTGGCCGTAGATGCCGGAAGAAGGGGCAGTACCTGTAAGAACCACAGTGCCACGCATCTGCTGC
>VSOD01000068.1 GCA_009774655.1 Lachnospiraceae bacterium | reverse complement strand
TCGGTGATGAGAAGCTGCTGGCGCAGGTGAACGGGATCGTGCATCCGGCGGTGAAGCGGGAAATCTGCCGGGTGATAGAAGAGGAGAGAAAGGCGGGACGGCTGCGGTATCTTTTTATCGAAGCGGCACTTCTCATTGAAGACGGATATGAACAGATCGTAGATGAGATGTGGTATATCCATGCGAAGGAGCGGATCCGGAGACAGCGTCTGAAGGAAAGCAGACACTATCCGGATGAAAAGATCGACAGGATCATGCAGGGGCAGCTGTCGGAAGCGGAATTTTACAGGCATTGCCCTGTGGTCATTGAGAACAATGATACGATGGAGAGTGTTTACAGACAAATAGAGGAGAAATTGGGGGAAGACTTGTGGCAGAAGCAATGAAATTGCCGGGACAACTGGTATTTGGACTGGATATCGGTACGAGGAGCATTGTCGGTACGGTCGGTTACCGCGTGGGAGAAAAGTTTCATGTGGTCGCACAGTGCATCAGGGAACATGGGACGCGGGCCATGCTGGACGGACAGATTCACGATATCTATAAGGTAGGGGAGACGATAAGCGAAGTCAGGTCGGAGCTGGAAGAGCGGTTGGGCAGGACGTTAAAGGACGTCTGCATCGCGGCCGCCGGACGTGTGCTGCGCACGGTCACCGTCAGGGTGGATATGGAGCGGGACAGTGACAGAGAAGTCAACGGAGAGGACATCTATGCGCTGGATTCCACCGGTGTGGAGAAGGCCTATGAAGTGTTCTTGAAGGATAACGTTTCGGATATGAAGTTCTACTGCGTCGGTTATTCCGTCGTGCGGTATTACATGAACGGCTATACGATGGGCAACCTGGAGGGCCACAGGGCGAAAACGATCGGGGCGGATCTGATCGCCACGTTTCTGCCGGAGGATGTGGTGGACGGTCTGTACAAGGCCGTGGATCTGGCGGGGCTGGACGTGGTCAATCTGACGCTGGAGCCGATCGCGGCGATTCAGGTGGCGATTCCGGAGATGTACCGGATGCTGAATATCGCGCTGGTGGATGTGGGGGCCGGCACTTCGGATATCTCCATCACGAAGGACGGCAGCATTGTTGCCTACGGGATGATCCCTGTGGCGGGCGACAGCCTGACGGAGGTGATCGCAAGGCACTGTCTGGTGGATTTCGCCACGGCGGAGCAGATCAAACGGGATACGGGCAGCAGGGAACAGATAGAGTATAAGGATATCATGGGGCTGTCGCAGACGATCAGCAGGGACGAGATCGCAGAAGTGACGGCGGATATGATCGCGGACATGACAGGACAGGTGTCCGACAAGATCAAGGAACTCAACGGCGGCAGATCGGTGAGCGCTGTTTTCGTGGTGGGCGGCGGCGGTACGCTGCCGGGATACACGGAGGCCCTGGCCGGGAAACTCGGCATTCAGAAGGAGAGAGTGGCCGTGCGCGGCGGAGAAGTCATGCAGAACATAGAGTTTCTGGAGGCGGATGCCAGAAGAGATTCGCTGATGGTCACACCGATCGGGATCTGTCTGAGCTTCTACGAACAGAGCAATAACTTTATTTTCGTGTATTTCAATGAACAGAGGATCAAGATCTACGACAACAACAAGGTGGCGGTGGTGGATGCCGCCATGCAGGCGGAGTTCGACAGCGACGGCCTTTTCCCGAAACGGGGGAAGGAGCTGAATTATACGGTCAACGGCAGGCCGCGTATTACAAGAGGCGCCTTCGGAGAGTCGGCAGTGATCACGGTCAACGGCAACGAGGCGGATATCTATACGCCCATCCACGCCAATGACCAGATCAAGGTAACGGAATCGACGGCGGGCGAGGCGGCGCAGGTCGATATCAACCAGCTGCCGGAGTTCGGCACCGTCATGCGGGTGGAGGTCAACGACACGCCGGTGGATCTGCCCAGATTCGCCAGCGTCAACGGCGAGCTGCAGTCAGGATATTACAGCATTCAGGACGGAGATGCCATCGAGATCCTGAGTTATTATACGGTGCGCCAGGTGGCGGAGTTCATGGATGTGATCATCAATCAGGAAATGAATATCTATGTCAATAACAGACTGGCCGACATGGACACCAAAGTATATGAGAACTTTTCGGTAGTATGGACGATGGAGGAGCTGCAGCTGTCCGACCGGGATAAGTATGAGAACGAGCTGCAGGATACCTTCGCCGAACTTCCGGAGGACGACGGCACTTACCAGAAGAACAGCACCCGCAGCGAGATGCAGGCGGCGGAAAATACGCAGGATCCTGTCCGTGCAGATTCCACGGATCATGACGGCGCATCCCGGGGAGAAGGGACAAAAGCCGCAGCGGAAACAAAAGAAACGGACAGCCTGACGGCGGAAGATAAAGAGGGCGGTTCTGCGGCAGACGGAGGCGGCAGCGGGGCGCAGGAGTCTGACGGTCTTTCCATGTATGTGTCGGTCAACGGGGCGCAGATCCGTCTTGCGGGCAAGACATCCTACGTGTTTGTGGATGTGTTTGAACATATTGACTTCGACCTCTCTAAGCCCCAGGGCAGCGGCATCGTGACGCGCTTAAACGGCAGGGATGCCCAGTATATGGAGGAGATCCACAGCGGGGATATGATTGAGATCTACTGGAAGAAGTCGTGAAAAAGTGAGGCGGCGGCAGGCATAAAGCGCGCATGGGAAGGCGGCTCATTAACTATACGAACAGGAAGAAAAGACAAGATGATGAGAATATGCAGTATTGCCAGCGGGAGCAGCGGGAATTGTGTGTATGTGGGATCGGATACCACCCATCTGCTGATGGACGCAGGAATCAGCGGAAAAAGGACGGAGACGGGGCTGTGGGAGCTGGGCATCAGGATGCAGGATATTGACGGCATCTTCCTGACCCATGAGCATGCGGATCATATCAGCGGGCTGGGCGTGCTTGCCAGAAAATACGGTGTACCCGTGTATGGCACCAGGGGAACGTTAGGGGCTGTGCGCGCCAGCCACTCTCTGGGGACGATCGACGAAGAACTGTTCCACTGTGTACAGGCGGATGAGAAAGTGACGGTAAAGGACGTGACACTCTATCCGATCCGTACCTCTCATGACGCGGCGGAGCCGGTGGCATACCGGATCAGCCATGACAGGAAGAAGATAGGGCTCATTACGGATCTGGGCTGCTACAATGATTATACGGTGGAATGTTTAAGGGATCTGGATGTGCTGTATCTGGAGGCCAACCATGATATCAATATGCTGCAGGTAGGGCCTTACCCCTACTATCTGAAACAGCGTATTCTGGGAAAGAAGGGCCATCTCTCCAATGAAGCGGCCGGCAAACTTTTGAGCAGACTGCTGCACGATGATATGAAGGCGATCGTCCTCGGGCATCTGAGTCAGGAGAATAACCTGCCGGAACTTGCCTATGAGACCGTGCGGGTGGAAGTGAACATGTCGGATACGCCGTATAAGGCAGAAGATTTTCCGCTCTATGTGGCGAAGAGAAACGAAGTGTCACAGATGATAGAAATATAAAGCAAAAAGCAGGGCTGTACAGGCTCACAGGAAAAGGAGACAGGAATGAAAAAGACGATCATAACAGTGGTAGGTAAAGATACGGTGGGGATCATTGCCAGAGTGTGTACTTATCTGGCGGATAACCAGATCAATATACTGGACATTTCCCAGACGATCGTGCAGGGGTATTTCAATATGATGATGATCGTGGATACGAATCTGACGCAGAAGGATTTCGGTGTGATCGTAAAGGATTTAGAGCAGCTGGGGGAGAACATCGGCGTGATCATCAAATGTCAGAAGGAAGAGATCTTCAACCAGATGCACAGGATTTAACAGAGAAAGCGGTGACTGTAACAGAGAGGATACGACGTTCGGGAGGACAGACGAAACGATATGATCAATATATTTGAAGTGGCAGAGACAAATGAGATGATAGAGAAGGAGAATCTCGATGTGAGGACCATCACGTTGGGAATCAGCCTTTTGGACTGTATAGACGCGGATCTGAAACTTGTCAATGAGAAGATTTACCATAAAATCTACCATGCGGCGAAGGATCTGGTGGAGACAGGGGAATATATTTCAGCGGAATACGGAATTCCGATCGTAAACAAAAGAATTTCCGTTACGCCTGTCTCTCTGGTGGGCGGCGCGGCCTGTAAGACGCCGGAGGACTTCGTTTCGATCGCGCATACGCTTGATAAAGTGGCCCATGAGGTCGGCGTAAACTTTATCGGCGGATATTCGGCGCTGGTCTCTAAAGGGATGACAGAGGCGGACGAGAGGTTGATCCGTTCTATTCCCAAGGCGCTTGCCGTGACGGAGAGAGTGTGCAGCTCTGTCAATGTGGGCTCCACCAGGACCGGTATCAATATGGATGCGGTAAAGTTGATGGGAGAAGTGATCCTGCAGACGGCAGAGGCCACCCGGGATGCGGATTCGCTGGGATGTGCGAAGCTGGTCGTGTTCTGCAATGCGCCTGATGACAATCCTTTTATGGCCGGTGCTTTTCACGGGGTGACGGAGGCGGACAAGGTGATCAATGTAGGGGTCAGCGGGCCGGGCGTGGTCAAGACGGCGCTGGAGAAAGTACGCGGTGAGAACTTCGAAGTGCTGTGCGAGACCATCAAGAAGACAGCCTTCAAGGTAACGCGCGTAGGACAGCTTGTGGCGAAAGAAGCGTCGAAACATCTGCAGGTGCCTTTTGGTATCGTGGATTTATCCCTGGCGCCGACACCGGCGATCGGGGATTCGGTGGCGGATATATTGTGCGAGATCGGGCTGGAGTACGCCGGTGCGCCCGGCACCACTGCGGCGCTGGCGCTTTTGAATGACCAGGTGAAGAAGGGCGGTGTGATGGCGTCTTCCTATGTGGGCGGACTGAGCGGGGCTTTCATTCCGGTCAGCGAGGATCAGGGAATGATCGACGCGGTATCCGCCGGTGCGCTGACGCTGGAGAAGCTGGAAGCCATGACCTGTGTCTGCTCGGTGGGGCTGGATATGATCGCAGTGCCCGGAGATACGAAGGCGACAACACTTTCCGGTATCATTGCGGATGAGATGGCGATCGGCATGGTCAACCAGAAGACGACGGCCGTGCGGCTGATCCCGGTGATCGGCAAAGGGGTGGGAGAGACCGTGGAATTCGGCGGCCTGCTCGGATATGCGCCGATCATGCCCGTCAACGGTTTTTCCTGTGACGCATTCGTCAACCGCGGCGGCAGGATTCCGGCACCGATCCACAGCTTTAAGAATTAGAAAGAAAGGATACATAACCGACAGGCGCCGGATATGTATCCTTTTTCTTTAAAACAGTATGAACAAAATACGGTTGAGAAAAGATTATTCCGCAAATACTTTCAAATGTTCTCTCTCAAGCGCTTCTGCGTTGTCAACAATCTTCTTGAAATCGCCGATCAGTTCATCGGAAAGTTTCACAGCCGATCTGTATTCATTCTCGGCTCTCGCATAATCCTGATTCTTGAGGGCAACGATCGCATTCTTGCCGTAGCCATGGAAGCGGCGGTGTTTGTCAGCCAGCCCGCTCCAGAGAGGAGAGATCATCTTGTTGCGGGGGTGCATCGCATAGTAGAAATGGCCGAATGCACACTTGGTATCGTCGGTCTGCAGCGGAACGCATTCTCTGTCTTTGACCATGGTGCCAAGTGTCTTTAACCAGTTCTGGTGAGCGGTGATCGCATTCTGGACATTGGCGATAAACTGGCGGTTGCTCAGCATGTAGAAGACATCCTCTACCATATTGCCCATCAGTTTGGCGGAATCGTCCAGATCCTTCTCGATTGTGGATACGGGCCGCATATTCACCTTGAGATCTTCGGATACGGTGCCAAGCATATCGGACTGTTCATTCAGGGAGACGCATTCCTCGCGCAGTCTGCCCATCTGATCCTGTACGTTGGTCACGGCGCTGAATATCTCTTCGCTGGTGGCAGCGATGGTGGTGATGGAATCGGTGATGCTGACGATATTGGAAACATTGCGCTCATTGTTGGAGAGCACTTTGTTTAAATTCTCACGCATGGATTCGAGTTCTTCCACTGTCTGGTCAAGACTTCCGCAGGTCATCTTGGAAGCCGCCTCGATCTTGGCAACAAAGCCGTCCATATTGCCGGTGAGCTGCTTCGTCTCATCAGCCAGGCTTCTGATCTGCTCTGCCACAACGGCAAATCCCTTGCCGGCTTCCCCTGCCCTGGCCGCCTCGATGGAAGCGTTGAGTGCGAGCATGTTGGTCTGGGCGGAAATGGAGTTGATACCCTTGATCACTTCGTTCATGCCCTTGATGATCTCTAGAAGCTCCTGCATGTCATCCTTCATCTGGTCTGATTTATCAATCGTAAACTGAGATTCCTCGACAATGGAAGAAATCTCCTGGCTGCTGGCTTCCATATCGTCCATGATTGAGCCGGCAGAAGAAGATACCTGGGCGATGGATTCGGCAAAACCTTCGTGCGCGTTCACCACCTCATTCATATTCTCTTCCGTCATCTGGGAAGCACGTACAACAGTCTCGGATATATGCTTAACGGTATTGCTGATCTGGCCCATCTTGTCAGTGCTGTCGCCCATGGCAAGATCAAGAGCACTGATCTGCATAACGGATTTGCATATGCCGCCTACCAGCTGGTTGAATTTGTCCCTTCCTTCATTCAGTCTCTTCTGGATCTGAAGTGCTTCCTCGCTTCCACTGACCGGTTCCATCCGGCCGATGGACTGTAATATTTTGTCGTTCTTGTTTCTCATCCTGTTCCCTCCTGTCACCCCATATATAAATGCATTATAACAGAGTGCGCTTCTTTTTTCCATATAAAATAGAAAATACTTTACACATAAACATTATATCAAATTCTGCGTCGTTGTAAAGGAAATTGTTTCAGATTATCCCGGACTGTCAGGGACTGCAGTTTCGGGAGAGTTTATTTCTGATTATGTATTGCTTTCCGACTCAACGATGTATAAACTGTTCAGAGAGTATGTCAGATAAAGAAAAGGAACACGGAGGATACAGTATGAAAGATCACTTTTTGACGGCAGCGGATATGGCGAAGTTCGAGAGATTTCTAAGGGAAGAAGAACGGGAGGCCGCGACCATCGAAAAATATCTGCGGGAGGTGCAGGCCTTTTACGCCTGGCTGGAAGGAAAACCGGTGACAAAGGAGACGGTCGTTAAATGGAAAGAGAGACTGCAGCAGGAAGGCTATGCCTGTGCAACGGTCAATGCGAAACTCTCGGCGCTCAACGGCTTTTTCAAATTTGTCGGCTGGGAAGAGTGCAGGGTGAAATTTCTGCGGATCCAGAGACAGATGTTCCGCAATCAGTCGAAGGAACTGACCAAGGCCGAGTACGAACGGCTGCTGGAGACTGCGCGCAGGATAGGCAAAGAGAGGCTGTCCCTCCTGATGGAAACGATCTGTGCGACCGGCATCAGGGTCAGCGAGCTTTCTTATATAACGGTGGAATCGGCCAGGGAAGGACGGGCCCAGGTGGAATTAAAGGGTAAGATCCGCGTGATTCTGCTGCCGGGTAAGCTGTGCCGCAAGCTGCTTAAATATGCGCAGGAACAGGGAAATGCTTCCGGCGAGATCTTTGTGACAAAAGGCGGAAGGGGACTGGGCAGAAGGCAGATCTGGAGGGAGATGAAAGAACTATGCAAGGCGGCCGGCGTGGAGGCCTCCAAAGTATTCCCACATAATCTGAGGCATCTGTTTGCCACTTCCTTCTATAAAATATGTAAGGATATCGTCAGGCTGGCCGATGTACTGGGGCACAGCTCTGTGGAAACTACAAGGATCTATCTGCTGACAGCCGGTAGAGAACATGCAAGACAGATGGAACTGACAGGGCTGATCCTGTAGGCGGAATCAATATTCTGTCCATCGTGTAAAAGGTATTTTCGGAAAAAATATGTGATTTTGCATGTGATTTCATTTTGATTTCGTGAACAGGGGGACGTGATCCGATAAGATTAAAAAGAAACTGCATAAGCGGGCATACAAACAGGAGACCGTAATATATTCTACTGCGGCCTCTCTACGCCATGTCCAAAAAACATAAAAACAGGATTGAAATGCATAAATAATCCATGCTATAATAAACTAATTATGTACGACTGGTCATTCTCTATGGACAGAATATTGAGTCTGTCAATCAGGCAGTATCACAGAGCATGACAGCCGGATATGGAAGGGGTGTACTCTGTGTCTGCAGTAAGAATAGAGACGATCAGTCCGGAGACGATCGATGCGTTTCTGGCATATCTTTCAGAAAAAGGCAGAGGGGAGGCATCTTTGCGCAGCTACAGGAGAATCCTGACGGAATTATACCGGTATCTGCCCGAGGATAAGTGTATCGGAGAAGAGACCGGGCCGGCGTGGAAGGCCTTTCTGGAGCGGCAGGGACTTCAGCCAGCCACGGTGAACAACCGCATGTCTGTCTGGAACAGCTTCCTGCTGTATCTGGGACACCGGGAATGGCAGTTTGGAGATTTTAACAGAGAGGCGGAGACGGCGCAGCCGGAGCTTAGCCGCACGGAATATCTGCGTCTTTTATCGGCGGCAAAGCATATGGGTAAGGAGAAGTCTTATCTGCTGATCAAGACGCTCGGCGGTGCGGGTATGAGGATTCAGGAACTGCCGCAGCTTACCGTGGAGGCGGTCAGGCAGGGGGCGGTGGAACTTGCATACCACAATTCCCGCCAGAGAAGAGTGCTGAAACTGCCGGAGGGACTCAGGAGAGAACTGTTGGACTATGCAGAACGGGAGGGGATCCGGACGGGCCCGGTGTTCGGTTCGCCAGGGGGCGCGCCTATGGCCCGTTCCAATGTGAATTATTTTATCAGCATGGTCAGTCATGATGCCCAGGTGGAGGAGGAGAAGGCGACGCCCAGATGCCTGTGGAAGATGTATCAGGAGACCTGCAGGAAGATCCAGGACAATGTGGCCGTGCTCATCGAGCAGTCTTATCAGCGGATGCTGGATGAAGAGCAGAAGGTAATGGGATGGAGGGCATGACCATCCTGCATTAGAAAATAAATCGGATAAAACGGGAGAGCGGCAGATGAATGTATTACTGATTGGTGGAAGCAGCCGGATGATCGATGCTGTGATCGACAAACTGAACAAAGGAAAACACAGGATCTTCCTGCTGACGGGCCGCAGAGACAGACAGTTTTCTTATAAGCATGTATTTGAGAGGTACGATTATCCATACGAAGATGAGAGCGTCAAGGACATTTTCGAGAGCGTGAAGCCGGATATGGTCGTGTTCATGGGCGCTTATGATACGAACTTTGACTGGCACAGGGAGAGACAGGAGTCGGTGCGCTATACTGCGTCGCTGATGAACATACTTTCTACCTATTCCATGGCATGTAAGGGACGGTTCGTCTATCTTTCCTCCCATGAAGTGTTCGGCGGTTCCTACCATAACGATATTACAGAGTCGGAGACGACGACGCCCAGAGGGTTTAAGGCGCTGGCGATCTCCCAGGGCGAGGAGATCTGCGAGAATTACCGCAAGACTCAGGGAGTCGATACCATGATTCTGCGTTTCGACCATCTCTACGGTGTTCCGCGCAGAGGACAGGAAGACAGTAACCCCTGCTTTCAGATGTGTCTGGAGGCGTTGAAGACCGGCAAGGTTTCGGCCAGCGACAGAAGATCCTTTTCCATGCTTTATCTGAATGATGCGGTGGAACTGGCCTATAAGGCGATGATGGAAGAACAGCCGGCGCTGTCCTGCTATCATATCACTTCCGGGGAAGAACTGGATGAAGTTAAGCTTGCGGGAATGGTCATCAAGGCGATGGGAGGCGGGATCCGGCTTGTCAATAACTCGGTGGGAGACAAATACCGCCTGCTG
Source organism: Lachnospiraceae bacterium (assembly GCA_009774655.1). Taxonomy (GTDB): domain Bacteria; phylum Bacillota; class Clostridia; order Lachnospirales; family Lachnospiraceae; genus UBA3282. The sequence goes on along the minus strand of VSOD01000068.1, from coordinate 3,781 downwards.
TTGGACGGTCGTTCTTTCCAGGAAGAGTATGACCAGAAGATTTTCGTACAGTACGAAGAAGGCGTAGAACAGGTCGTCAAGTATATGAAACGGCATGCGGATGCCTTTATCAGTGCGGAAGATCTGGGCGGAAGCACCATTGGCAGGATCTGGCACGGCATCAAGGTTGCCTTTAAGAGAATCTTCCCGTTTGTGGAGAATCTGATCTGTTTTGTTCCTTTCTTTATATTGAACAGCAAGGCGGCGGACAGCGAGTATTTTAACAGGCTGGATTTCTTCCTGCTGTACGTGCTGCTGTTTGCCATCGTCTACGGACAGCAGCAGGCGATCTTTTCTTCCCTGCTTGCCGTGGCCGGCTATTTCCTGCAGCAGATGTACGGGCGGACGGGTTTCGAAGTACTGTTGGATTACAATATTTACATATGGATGGCACAGCTTTTCATCATCGGTATGGTGGTGGGATATATGCGTGACCAGCTCCAGTTCGTGAAAGATGAGAATGAGGAAGAGGTGCGGTATCTAAGCCGGAAGGTGGACGATATCGCCGATATCAACGACAGTAACGTGCGCATGAAGCAGAGCTTCGAGACACAGCTGGTCAACCAGAGGGACAGTCTTGGAAAAGTATACGAGATCACTTCCAGTCTGGAAGCCTATGAGCCGGAGGAGGTGCTTTTCTACGCGGCAAAGGTGCTGGGAGAGCTGATGGACAGCAAGGCTGTGGCGGTCTACACGGTGGCGAACGGAGATTATGCCAGACTGTTCTCCTTTACGTCGGAAGAAGCGCGCAAACTCGGCAACTCCATTAAGTATACGGGGATGGAAGATCTGTACAATGATCTGAAGGAACACCGTGTCTTTATCAATAAGAAGATGGACGAAAAACTGCCGCTGATGGCAAGCGCCGTCTATACGGCGGACAGGATGGAACTGATCCTGATGATCTGGGGTATCCCGTGGCAGCGTATGACACTGGCGGAGGCGAACCGCCTGACGATCATAGGCGCCCTGATCCAGAACGCGGTAGTACATGCGAACCGTTATCTTGACGCCCTGACCCATGAACGCTATCTGGAGCAGACGAACATTATGTCGCCGGATGCGTTCGGACAGCTTGTCCATGCATTTTTTGGCGCGAAGACCAACGGGCTGACCGAGTGTGCCCTGCTGGAGATCGTGACTGAGGATTACAGGCAGGCCGCCGAGACACTGGGACGGAATATGCGCCAGACAGATTATATGGGTGTGTTCCGGGACGGCAGGTTCTGCATCCTGCTTTCCAATACGGATGAGAAGAATGCGCAGGGTGTGATAGAGCGTTTCCGGAGCGCCGGTTATATATGCCGCCTCAGAGAGGGGGCGGAGATATGACGCTTACGTTTGAGGAGCATGTTTTTCTCATCGTTGTTATCTTAAATACGATCATAGCGGTGCTCTATCTGCTGATCGGCAGCCTGATTATGGTTCCCATCCGCAACCGGAAAAGAGAAGGGGAGGCGGAGCGGCTGCATGACAACAGGAGAACCTATCTGCTGCGGTTTATCGTGATGCTGCTGTGCCCGGTGGTGGGCCCGTTGTTCTTCTTTGTCGTTCATTTCTTCTATCTGACAATCTTCCGGTTTCAGGTGGAGCTGGATGATGTGGTATTCAGCAAAGAGCGTGTGCGGACCCAGCTGAGAGCGGATGAAGAGCGGGAGATGAACGTGATCCCGCTGGAGGAAGCCGTGGCGGTCAACGATCAGAAGAGTCTGCGCGCAGCCATGTTAAATGTGTTGAAAGGAGAGATTCGGAATTCATTGTCGGCTATTTCCCTGGCGCTTGAGACGAAGGATTCAGAGTCTTCTCATTATGCAGCTTCCATTTTGAGCCATGAGCTGAGTGAGTTCCGTATGGAGGTACAGAAGCTGTATCTGGGAATCAGAGAGGAAGCGCAGGAGCAGACCGAATACGAAGACATGATGCTCGGCTATACGGACAATGTCTTAAAACAGAAGGTCTTTACGGAGCTGGAGCAGAGAAGGTTCGTACAGATGATGGCCGAAGCGGCGGAATCCTTTTATACCAAAAATCCGTCCGGAATGCCGGAACAGCACTATGAGAGTGTCTGTATGAGGCTGCTGGAGATCAAAGATTACGAGAATTCGGAGAAATGGTGCATCAGGCTGGCCGAGCAGTATCCGGACCGGCTGTCGGCCTTTACCTGCAAGTTGAAATTATATTTTATCGTCAGAAACAGAGAGGCTTTCTTTCAGACACTCGACGCCTTGAAGAAATCGGATGTTGTGATCGACAGTGAGACACTGGAACTGATCAGGACCTTCAGCTGACAGACTGTACCGCGGTTCCGTATGGGAGGGCAGAGCGGGCCGCCTTGGGCCGGCAGACTCTGAATTGAGGAAAGGGCATGGTTATAATTAGAAATGATATCACGCCGTAACTATTTGACAATCACAATCGTAATGTTCATCGTGTTTTTCCTGTTTCAGTTTTCCAATGTTGCCCTGGAGAGCTGGAACCATTATGAGGAAAATGCTTATATGGTAGATACGTCCGAACTTCCGGACAGGAGCGACGCCTATTATGCGGACGGCAGCGGGGAAGCAGAGGACTTTGCAGGCGAGGCGCGAAAGAGCGCGGTTTACATAGGGGACGATGAGGACGCGGTCACAGAGACGGTGAAGCTGTGGGCCGACTATACAAAAAGAAGGCTGCAGAGCTATCCCTCTCTGGAAGCGTATGAGAAAGAGAAAAAGAAAGATGACGCGTGGCAGCCGCAGGTGATGGCCATCGACGCTGCCGGGATGGATTTTGATACGGCAGATACCTGTAAGCTGCTGGAAGAGTATTTACAGGCTGGAACCCACTTGATCTTCTGTAATCTGCCTGATGTATCCGTGATCAAGGAAAATGAGCGGCTGCAGGAACTTCTGGGGATCCGGACGATCAGAGCCGAAGAGATGTCTGTGACGGATCTGCATCTGCACGGAGGGTTTCTGCTGGGAGGAGAGAAGATTTATTCGGCAGAGAGCATGGAGGAAGGACTGGAATTCACCCTTCCCTGGTATGAGCTGATTCCGGAGACGGAACTGTACATGAACGGAATCCCGAAGAAAAAATCCCTGGGTGATGAGACTATCGAGGAAAAGGCATTTCCGGCTGTGATCTGGCGGAGAGAGGCGGAAACTGCCTCTGTGTTTGCCGTCAACGGCGCCTATATGGAGGATGCGGCGGGGCTGGGGATCCTGTCGGCCATGTCCGCCAAAATGGAGCCTTACGGGATTTATCCCGTGGTCAATGCACAGACCCTTGTCTATGCCAATTATCCGGGCGTGGCGGACGAGAATAAAGAGATGCTTATGGAACGTTACAGCCAGTCCATGGAAGGTTTTTTCCAGAATGTGGTCTGGCCGGATGTGGTGGCTGTTCTCAGGGAAGCGGGCGCAACCCTGTCCTGTATGATGGCGCCGCAGTTTGACTATGAAGACGATGAGTCGCCGGATGCGGATCAGTTTATCCGCTATATGAAGCTGCTGAACGAACAGGGAGCGGAGACGGGACTGTCCGGCGTATGCCATTCCGATACCCCGCTGGAGAAGAAGGCCGCCAGAGACTATGAGTTTATGCAGGAGGCGCTGCCGACGTTTCGGTTTACGTCTTTCTTTGCGGGAGATCTGACAGAGAAGGCTGTGCTGGAGGCGCTGCAGGAAGACCTGCTGGCCTCTGTGAGGACGGTGGTCGGGGATACTGCGAAGGAAGACAAAGAAGTGATCGGTTATCTGTC
>VSOD01000677.1 GCA_009774655.1 Lachnospiraceae bacterium | reverse complement strand
ATATTATACCCTGGCCTGCAAGTATCATTCTCCTGTTTTTTATATAATATTTTAGCATTATTGCAATCGCGTCCGTAAAAAAAGGCGCACCTGACGTTATGCCATTATCCTGCATAACGTACAGATGCGCCGCTGTCTTACCAGAATACCTGATTGTCGATCAGGATCCCGTCGTGGTTTCCCGCTCTCCTGAAATGGGTTGCACCGCCTACGTTCGTCTCACCGTTGATTGCCGCCCGGGCCGCCTCGTAGCAGCTGTCGGAAATCTTGCCGTTGGTGTAGACTCTGGCCACCTTACCGTTCAGCGCCGGCGTAAACTGTCCGGATGCAAAAATAACACCCGATACCGTATTCGGATACGCCGCACTTCGCACACGATTCATCACCACCGCGCCTACAGCCAGTTTGCCATTGTAGGTCTCGCTGCCCGCCTCGCACTGGATCAAAGCCGCCAGCAGTTTGGTATCGTCACCGCCTACCACCACTGCGCCCTGATTGGCTTTGAGCTTCGCCAGCCGTTCGGCCTCTTCCCTCTCCCGGATCGCCGCCAGTGTCTCTCCCGCATCAATGTGGAAGTCCACATCCACGAATTCCGCAGAGACATACCCTGTCTCTCCTTCATAGTCCACGCTGATCCAGTCGTCATCCACAAATTCGATCATCTCCAGTTCATCGTCTCCGGCCAGCAGACCGAAAACATCCGCCTCACTGTCCGGCTCCTTGCGGATACACAGGGTATCCGTCTCGATCATGACGATCAGGTTTCCCACATCGTCGGCCATGGCCTCGGCCTCCTCGCCGAACAAAAGATATTCGTCGCTTGCCCAGCCGATCAGATCGCCGCTCTTCATTCTCGTCCAGCCGTCTCTCCGCTCCAGTATCCTGCCCCCGCAGTCCTTATACAGCACACCGACCTTGTCCGACTCCTCACTCGCTTCCGCCCTCACATTCATGGCCACCTGCACGTTGACCATCACCAGGTCAGATTCTTCCTCTTTCTGCAAAGCGTCCGCCTCTGACATCTGTGTCAGTTTCTCGAGTTCCTTCTTATCGGCCGACTCCATCGTCGGATCTACGATCTGTGAGATTCCCACGCTCAGAGAATCAAAGTATTCCTTCTTTCCGGATGCCTCTGCATCCAGACGGACCGGCGCCGATAAACTCAGACAAAGAATGAGGGCAGGGATCAAAATCCATATCCTTCTGCCTTTCAGCATAACAGAATCCTCCATCTTTTCTAAAATTTCTGACAGACTTCCAGTGCTCTCAATAGATATCATACTAAAATATTACAAAATTGTTAACTCTAAAAGTATGGATAATTTTAGCAAAACACCTTGTCTTTGTCAAGTTTATGCGGCTTGTCTTGTTCTTATACCATATTTTTATACCGAAAATGCCGGTCATAAATTGTGAAAGAAATGTAATAACTTAACTTTTTTGTCATAATTTACGGGTCTGTTCCACGACTGCCTGCAGGGCATCCATCACGGCGCCGCGCATTCCTTTTTCCTCCAGTACCCGTACGCCCTGAATCGTTGTACCGCCCGGAGAACATACCATATCCTTAAGCTCCCCCGGATGCTTCCCGCTCTCAAGCACGAGCTTCGCCGAACCGTACACAGCCTGGGCTGCAAACTCATACGCCTGTCCCCGCGGCATACCGGCCGCCACCGCCGCATCCGCCATGGCTTCGATAAACATAAAGACATAAGCCGGGGAACTGCCGCTGACCGCCCCCACCGCATCCATCAGCGATTCCGGCACCAGACTGGCCCTGCCGAAGCTCTCCATCAGCCGCAGGCTGAATGCGGTCTCCTCTGCGGACACACTCCCGTTGACACAGACGCCTGTACAGCCTGCCCCTACCAGCGCCGGCGTATTGGGCATACAGCGCACCAGCTTTATCTTCCTGCCAAATGCCTGCTCGATCCAGACCATCGTCTTGCCCGCGTCACTACTGATAACAAGTGTTTTTTCCGGTGTCAATTCCCTGATCT
>VSOD01000676.1 GCA_009774655.1 Lachnospiraceae bacterium | reverse complement strand
CAGATGTGACGCATGATGAAGTCCGGGAATTCATCTTAAAGACCGCAGCCAGCATAAAGACATCAGGCCTGCACAATACTTGATAAACCTCTCATAAATCTGGAATTCTGCAACTTTGATTAAAAAGTATCTTTTTTGATTGGAGTCAATTTTTATGTTTCCTAATAAATTCGAGGAAAACCCCATTCATTAAAATTCCGAGGAACTATTAACATTTTGAAGTGCTAATATTATTTAAAGTATATCTGATGCCTTAAAACCAACACGTCATTTTCCTGATAATTTTATCAAAATCCAAACATTATTTTTATAAAGCACTTTACGCTCTAAAAAAGTCCCGGAAACACCATCTGATAAAAGACAGAAAGCATAAAATTTCAACAGTCTTTTCACATAGCGTTATGGACTTTATTGTAAATGAAAATTTATTGGTAAACTAATTTATTTGCTTTACTCAATCCAACAGCAAACACAAGTGATACAATCTCTGCAACAAAAGGCGCAACCCAAATTGAATCGCTTCCAAAAAGCAAAGGAATACAAAAAATAGCAAGCGCTTTCACAATAATCCCTCTGCTGACTGCAATGGCATTTGCTGCCCCTGTTCTTTTGGTGGAGAAGAAAAATGCTGTATAAATCAGGTTCAGGGCCATAGGTATAAAGGACAGGCTAAAAAGCGGCAAAGCTGCCGATGCTGTCCGTACAAGGTCCGCGTCCCGGTTGAAGATGCGGATTACAGGTTTATCAAAGAAAAACAGCACTCCATAAATCAAAACCGCCAAAATGCAGTTAATGATAATTCCACAGCGGAAATACCAGTTCATTTCATCTGTATCCTGTTTGCCGTAACAATGTCCCCAGAGGGGCTGTATGCCTTGCGCCACGCCGGACAAGATTGCATTTGCAAGGGAATAGATAAAGCTCAAAACGCTAAAGGTTGATACGCCGATATCCCCAACCAGTCTTGCCAACATAAGGTTATAGCAAAGTGCTGTAACAGGGGTTGTAAGTTGTGTGACTGCCTCTGGCACACCGCGCTTGCAGATTTTTTTCATCAGGCCTAAATCCATTTTGAATGGCTTAATCCTAAGCCTTCCCCTTTTCAGTACAAAATGGGAAAGCAAAACAAAAACGGAAAGCACCTGCCCTAAGCCGGACGCAACTGCCGCTCCGGTAACGCCCATACCAAAGGGAAAGATAAACAGCCAGTCTAAGAAAATATTTGCCATTGCCCCTGCACACATACCAATGAAGGAAATTATTGGAGAGCCGTCATTCCTGACAAATACGGAAAGACAGTTACTCATGAGCATAGGAATGGAAAAAGCAGAATAATAGAACAAATACTGTACTGACATTTCACGCATTTCCGCACTCAACCCTCTTGCACCGCTTAAGTTAACAATCTGCTGGGAAAATACCATACCCACAACCGTCAGCAAAGCGGAAAGCAGTATGGTCAATGAAAAGGCTGTCATAAAAGCATGATTTGCCCCCTCATTATCTTCCCGCCCCATTCGGATAGCAACAACAGTTGCGCCGCCCATAGGAAACATGGCGGCAATGGCAACAACAAATGTAATAAATGGCACGCCGATATTGACAGCACCCAGAGCAGCAGAACCGATACCCTGCCCAACAAAAATACCGTCAATAACATTGTAAAGATAGGTCACAAACAGTCCACCCAATGCTGGGAAAATGTAACCAAACAAAGATTTTGTTTTTGCGTTCATAACGTTACCTCCATAAAGGAAGCGGGATAAAGCATTTTCAGCTTTACCCCGCCGTATAAAAAGAAAAGCGGGATAAAGCCCTGAATGGTCTTATCCCACTTCAACAATCTTATTTGATTGCAAGTCCTCTGACAAGCAACTGTATTCTATCATAAGATAATTTCAAAGTCAACGAAATAATTGATGGCATACCTTATGCATCAGCCGGTCATGTTCCTTTGCCGCTCTTTCCCTGTCATAGTATATATGAAGATATGTCCGTCTCC
>VSOD01000675.1 GCA_009774655.1 Lachnospiraceae bacterium | reverse complement strand
AATATCTCCAGCCGTAGTGTTTTGCAAAGATGGATTCAGGTGTATAATGCCAATAGAGAACTGAAAGACTATAAACTGGTAAGGGGGATCTATATGGCAGGAAGAAAAACCAGCTTTGAGGAACGCAGGGAAATCGTTGAATACTGCATCAGCCACAATAAAGATTACAAGGGAGCGGCAGCCAGATTTGATGTTTCGTACTATCAGGTCTATTCATGGGTAAAGAGGTATAATGCCGGTGGAGAAGAAGGGCTGTCGGACAAACGTGGCAGGCACAAACCGGATGAGGAAGTGGATGAATTAGAACGCCTGCGCAGGGAAAATCTGCGGCTCAAACGCCAGCTTGAAGAAAAGGACATGGTGGTTGAACTGTTAAAAAAAGTGGGGGAATTCGAAAGGATGTGAGGCTTGGAAAGCAACGCAATGAATCAAAGTATCTGGCTGTTAAATATTTTTATGAGGAAAAGCAGTGGAGCATTAACTGGATGTGCCGGCAGTTAAATATTTCCCGTGCGGCTTATTACAAATGGCTGAACCGATCCCTTCCGGAACAGGAAGCCGAAAACATAAAACTTGCAGGATTGATAAAAGAGTATGATGGGAGGTTTGGACACATACTGGGATACCGGCGGATGACAGGCTGGATCAATCATTTCAATCACACCAGCTACAGTAAAAACAGGGTTCATCGCATTATGAAAAAACTTGGAATCCGTTCTGTTATCCGAAAAAAGAAGAAAAAGTACCAGCCGTACAAACCGGAGACAGTAGCTGGCAATAAGCTGAACCGTGATTTCAATGCGGCAAAGCCCAATGAGAAATGGTCCACGGATGTCACCGAATTTAAGATTCCCGGAACCGAAAAAAAGCTTTATCTCAGCGCTGTTTTTGATTTGTATGACCGTTTTCCGGTAGCGTATGCCGTGAGTGGGAGGAATGATAATAAGCTTGTGTTTGATACTTACGACAGGGCGCTCAAAGAAAATCCAGATGCAAAGCCGGTTTTCCATTCAGACAGGGGTTACCAGTATACAAGCAGGGTATTCAGGGATATGCTTCAAAAACAGGGAATGGAGCAGTCCATGTCCCGTGTCGGGCACTGCATTGACAACGGCCCCACAGAAGGGTTATGGGGCATTATAAAATCAGAAATGTACTGTATGTACGAGATAGTGGATGAAAAGTCCCTTCGTTCCGCCATTGATGGATACATGAAGTTTTACGCGGAAGAAAGACCACAGGAAAGATTTCTCTGTAAAACACCGTCAGAGGTAAGGAGGGAGGCTTTATCAGCAGAGAATCCGGTTCAATATCCGATTGCAGAAAACAAACGGATCAAGGCATACAAAGCAAAATGGTGTGCATAACCTGACAAGCGTTTATGCTGGGAAAGCGGCTTATTATCAAGCTAACCGTGAAATACCTCACAACTTAAATATCCGCCATATCTGGTTTGATATGGCGGATACTCATAAACTTATTTTAGATATTTCGCTTGTCTACTTGACAAGGGGCTGATCATTGTAAACCATGCGTCTTTTTTGGCATCCAGAAGGAGGAACATGGGCGATAACATTCCAATGAAAGGAGCTGTTGCTCCCTTATTCTGCACTATTTAACCGCGCTTATATTTATCACTGTAAATATGGAAGAAGCCCTTGGTTATTTTATTACAATCCCGTAGATTTTTTTTCCACGGGTGCCGACCACAATTGTATTTTCAAAAGCTGCGGGCGAGGCTTCAATATTTCCGCCAAGATTAGTGGTATCGTAGAGCTCGCCGGTCAGACCGTCGATCATATACATGTTGCCCGTGGAATCGCATACAATCACGTAACCGTTGCCATCCTTATCATAAAGGGCAATCGGGCTCGACCAGGTATAGTCGGACATTTCGCAACTCCAGACCTCGCCGCCGGTGCGCTTGCTTAATGCGACAATCTTGCCCTTTTTCTCGCCGCCGGTGCGGGCTACCGTGAAATATACCAGCCCGGAAAGCTTA
>VSOD01000674.1 GCA_009774655.1 Lachnospiraceae bacterium | reverse complement strand
TGTGCTGGAAGCCATACCCAAAAAGCCGGAAACAGACACGTCTTTTCGGTTGCTGATAGCGTCCGCTGTTTCTAAAGTGATATTGGAAATGATCGTATGCCAGTTTCCATACTGCCGTATCGCTTCCTCTTTTTGGGCTTTCAGGCTCATATCTGCCATTCCGAAAATTGCCGTTACCCGCATGACAGAAATAGCAATACAGATAATGGTAAGGCGGTTTTTCTTCTTATGGACTTTTGCATATATGGAAACGTCGTTCCTGCAAATTCAGTACGGTTAATATTTCCTCTAAATAAGCAAGATCAGGCTTCTTATAGTCAAGCAGCAAAGGGAATGTAATATTTTGTTCGACGTTCAATTCAGGTATGAGATTAAACGCCTGAAAAATAAACCCGATATTCCTGCGGCGAAAAATGGTAAGTTCTTCATCTTCCAATGTAAATATTTCTTTTCCGTCAATAACCCTTCCCGGTAATTCCCTGTCTGAAAAGGGCTTTAAAAGCAAAAAAGTATCATGGAAATGTGCATAACTCCATAAGACGGGGAGTTATACACATTGCCCACAATGCCGAAGGCGGCGGAATCCCACCCACTCCCTACATTTTATCTCAATATCCTTTTGGCATAAGTATTAATCTGGCTTATGCTCAATACGGTGATAATCGGATATGATGTTTCCTAGTGTGATGCTTTCTAAACTTTGGCATAGGTCATTTCTTATTTTCTCATAAGAGCAGTCCAATACATTATGGATATTTTTTCCTATGGGGCATAGCTGCGAAGGCAGTGAATGAATGCCTATAAGTTTGGAACTAAAGGCTGGCTCTATCGCTTTACATATACGGTATAAGGTCACTTCATCCGGCAGACAGTTCAGTGTTGTTCCGCCTGTCCCGAATTTCACAGATATTATGCCATCCTTTTTCAATGAACTTATAATATTGCGGATTGTGACAGGATTGATCCCGGTTGATAACGCCAGAAGTTCACTGGTTACCTTCTGCTTATCCCCATATTCATAAATAAAAATAAGGCAGTGAATCGCAACCGAACATTTTGTACTGATATGCATGACATTACTCCTTTCCACGTTAGATTGTAGCATATATTTTTATTGCTGTAAATCTTGACACTACACCATGCGCCTGTTATAATGGTGTAAATTTTAGATTTACAGGAGGTACAAGCATGAAAGTTTCACAGATTATTTTTAGCCCGACAGGAGGAACGGAAAAGGTTGCAGATGCCATAACAAATACATGGGGACTGCCTGTAAATAAAATTGATTTGTCCAATGCAGAAACCGATTATTCCTCGCTTAGTTTTGAAAAAGATGATATTGCGCTTATTGCAGCTCCGTCTTTTGGCGGACGTGTTCCAAGCCTTGCCACTCAGAGAATCTCAAATATTCATGGCAGTCATACCCCCTGTGTAATTGTCTGCGTATATGGTAACAGGGCATATGAGGATACCCTGATTGAATTAAGCGATGCTGTTGAAAAAAGCGGCTTTCAGGTAATTGCTGCCATCGCCGCCATTGCAGAACATTCTATTATGCACCAGTACGCTGCAGGCAGGCCGGACACTAAGGATAAAAAAGAATTAAGCGGATTTGCAAAAAAAATATCAGAGAAAATAAACAATAACCTGACCAGTCTTTCCACACCGCAGATTCCGGGAAACCGCCCCTACAAGAAAGCGGCTGGAATCGGCTTAGTACCCAAAGCAGACAATAACTGCACAGACTGTGGTCTTTGCGCCAGACAGTGCCCTGCACAGGCAATCAGCAAAGAAAATCCAAAAGTTACGGACAGTAAAAAATGTATTTCCTGTATGCGCTGTGTCGTACAATGCCCGCAGTCATCCCGTAAAGTAAATGGAGCTATGGTTTCTGTTGCGGCATTGGCAATGAAAAAAGCCTGTTCAACAAGGAAAGAAAATGAGCTTTATATTTAATTTGCTTCCGGTTCTATCCAATGCCATATGATATAGTCTAAAAACCG
>VSOD01000673.1 GCA_009774655.1 Lachnospiraceae bacterium | reverse complement strand
TTTCAGGCATCCAGCCCCTCGCCGAAGGCGACTTGGAATGGGCTGGATGCGTTACAGTTTGCGGCCGGTTAGGCCGTGAACTGTAACAACCGTTGGTATCGCAGTTATCGGCCAAATGCCCTGCTACGAAAAATCTCCTATCCTGCCAAGCAGTTTTCCGATGCTGTGATACATGCCCGAATAAACTACCGGATCCAGTTTTGTAAGGTCAACATCAAAAGTATCTTCGCACGCAACCCGCTCATCTACCTGAACATTCCTGATTCGGCAGAAAAAGGTGGTAGAATCTCCGGTTTCGACTGAGCGCACCACTTCACATTCATAGACCCACCGGCTTGCGTCCAGAATCGGAACATCCACGACCTCTCCCCTGCAGACATCGTATGAAATATCCTCCTTCTTCCCGTCTTCGGCGTGATGTGTGCCAAAATAGTCCATAAGCTCCAGCATATCCGTACTGACGAGGTTGACACTCAAAACACCCGTCCTGATCACATTCTGTTTCGTCCTTTTTGTCCCAAACATACTGATGATCAGCAGATAATCGCCGTCTTTCTCCCCTGTAATGCTGACCCATGTGATCGGCGCAAAGTTATGGCTTCCATCCTCATTGTTCGTGCCGATGATAAACGCCGGCTGGACGCACATCGAAAAATGTGTTCCCCTTGAACTTCGTTTTACAGTTTTCATACTGTTCCTCCTTCACAATTCTTTAGTAACCTTCCCCCGATTCAACGTTAAAAGACTTACACGCCCTGTGCCCGCATCTCCATGATCAGCTTTCCGACATTGCTGCCTATCGACTTTTCCAAATTTACAACATCTTCGCAGAATTTCTTTTCGTTATCAACAGCACGGTCTATGTCCATCACCAATTCCTCTGCTTTATAAGAAGTTTTTTGATATCCGGGGCAAATCCTCCTCAGCTCTTGTTCTACATACCTTCTTTTTGCCGTTACTTTGGGATTCTCCAACAGTTTGTCCCTGTCAAGCTCAAATACTTTATCAAAATGCAGCAACAGCCAGAATTCAAAACATGGATTTGTGACATATAACTTAAATCCCATTTCTTCACACTTATCAACAACATACTTATACTGATCGTTTTTAGATGACGAAAGGAAACTCTCCCTGTCCCGGTCTATGATCAAACAAATTTTGTCGAATCCTTCCGCGTATGTGAAGCCACCTTCTTTTATGATGTTTGAAATATCTGAAATCACATGAACCAGTTCATACTCCTCCTGTAGTGTTTTTAAAATCAGACTACAGCTCTCTTCAATATCATCAACATATGAGTCAAGTGCTTTTAAACATGTTTCTCTGCAAATTCTGCACATTGTATTCCAAACGCTTCTCGCCTGCACTTTGCTGGACGTTATTATCTTCTGCTCATAAAAATAATCCATGATCCGATTCAATAAAGTTTCATACGAAATTTGGTTCGTTCTGCTTTCTTCCAAATTTTCAATTACACGGTTCAGAATTTTTTTCGGGTTACTCCATCCAGCTTCGCTATAGCTTCTAATGACAGGTATAAGCTTAATCAAAGGACTGATCCCAATAATATCGCGCATGGAATCAACTGCCTCAAAGTATATAGCCTCTGTCACAGATCCTTCGTATACAAGAAAATACTTTCTTAATGTCTTATCCGATAAAAACACTCGTGTCCGCTCTGCAAATGTTCTCTTTTCCCTCATTCCTATACCTCTCTGACCGGAAATACGGTATTGAAAACGGGAACACCCCCATAACGTCCTTCCAAATAGGCTTTATCAATTTTCTGATCGAATCTGGCATTGTATTCCTCTAAAGAATAGATATCACTTTCTCCGGATCTTCTTTTATTTACAAACCAGATCTCATCACGCCGCAACAGGTCAAAATCCAACAGACGCGATTCATGAGTCGTCACTATTAACTGAATATTTCTCTGAGCCGCCAATTCTAAAAATGTTTCAACAAATTTATATGTCAGGCCTGGATGCAGGCATCTGTCTAATTC
>VSOD01000672.1 GCA_009774655.1 Lachnospiraceae bacterium | reverse complement strand
GTGGGAGTCCATGGATCTGGCGAGAGAGCAGGTGGAATACGGGCTTGGCATGTGCGATATCTTAAAGATCTCAGACAACGAGATCGTATGGCTGACCGGGGAAGAGGATTACAGCGCAGGCGTTAAGAAGATCAGAGAGAAATACGATATACCGCTGATTCTTGTTTCCATGGGAAAAGAGGGAAGCCGGGCTTATTATAAAGACATCATGGTGGAGAAGGCGGCTTTTGTGCAGAAGAATACCATCGAGACGACGGGCGCAGGGGATACCTTTATGGCCTGTGTGCTCCACAAGGTGCTGGAAGCCGGTCTGGAGGCCCTTACGGAGGAACAGCTGGAGGAGATGCTGACCTTTGCCAATGCGGCGGCGTCCCTGATCACCACCAGGAAAGGCGCGCTGCGGGTGATGCCGGAAGAGAGTGAGATTAAGGAGCTGGCAGAGGATAGATCATAAGGCAGTCAAACAGTTTCGGGAAAAGGGGTATGGTATGCCAGGAAAAGCAAAACTTCCCATGGGTATTGAGGATTTTGAGCGGATTCGGAAGGACGGATTTTATTATATTGATAAGACAGGGTTTATCAGAGATCTATTGGAAAATATGGCCTATGTAAATCTGTTTACGCGTCCCAGGCGTTTCGGAAAAACCCTGAATATGAGCATGCTGAAGCATTTCTTTGAAACTGGCAGTGACCGTACACTTTTTGACGGTTTGGAGATTTCCGGGGAAAAAGAACTCTGTGACGGATATTTTGGGAAATTTCCGCTTATCTCGATCAGTTTGAAAAATGCGGAAGGGGATACTTTTGATAAAGCAAAGAAGAAACTGAGATCGATCATTGGGAATGAAGCGGTCAGATTTTCATTCCTGTCAGACAGTGACAGGCTGCATGAAACAGAACGACAACAGTATGGAAAACTTATTGAACTGGATGAAGCAGGAGAATTTGCGATGTCAGAGGAGTTGTTGGAAAACAGTCTGTTGATGTTGTCGCGTTTTCTGCAGAAACATTATGGTCAGAAGACAGTCGTTTTGATTGATGAGTACGACGTGCCGCTCGACAGGGCCTATCAGTCAGGCTATTATGAAGCGATGGTGGATTTTATCAGATCCCTGTTTGGCCAGGTTCTCAAAACAAACAGCAGCCTGTATTTTGCTGTTCTCACCGGATGTCTCAGAATATCCAAAGAAAGCATTTTTACGGGGTTGAACAATTTTAAGGTATATACGATAAAAGATGTGCGCTACAGGGAGTATTTTGGCTTTACGGATGCAGAAGTCAGGCAGATGCTGGAATATTATGGATTTACCGGCCAGTATACTGCCATGAAAGAATGGTATGACGGATATCTGTTTGGCAATTCCGGAATATACTGTCCCTGGGATGTGATCAACTATTGTGGTGACCTGTATGACAAAAGTGTGACAGAACCACAGAATTATTGGGTAAATACGAGCAGCAACAGTATTGTCAGAAGATTTATAGATAAAGCCGATGGGACAACCAGAGACGAGATTGAGCGGTTAGTAAACGGTGAAAGTATTAAAAAGAAGATAAAGCAGGAGTTAACCTACAGAGATCTGGATTCCGGGATTGATAACTTGTGGAGTGTGCTTTTTACGACCGGCTATCTGACGAAATGCGGGCAGGATGACGGCGTCATGACAAGTCTTGTCATTCCAAACAAAGAGATAAGGTGGATATTTAAGGAACAGATACAGGAATGGTTTGCAGCAGAAACAAGAAAAGATACGCAAATGCTGGAAAGATTCTGCCGGGCGTTTGAGGAAAATGACGCCGCTGCGATCGAGAAAGGCTTCACTTCATATCTGCGCAAAACCATCAGTATTCGGGATAATAATGTTCGAAAAGAAAAGAAGGAAAATTTTTACCACGGAATTTTGCTGGGATTATTCGCTGGTATGGATGGATGGAAAGTCAGGTCTAATGCCGAATCCGGAGAAGGATACAGCGATATCAGTGTGGAAGTGGAAGAGAAAGAGATCGGCATT
>VSOD01000671.1 GCA_009774655.1 Lachnospiraceae bacterium | reverse complement strand
CAATAATATATTTATTATGATGGTAAAAATATTTTCAGAAACCATTTTCTTTATGCAGAATACATAATTACTGTTCTTATCTGCATTCCCTTCAGCAACAAATGATTAATTTCATTGAAAAGATTGGTGCGATACTATATAGTGTACTATAACGATTTACATATTTTTAAAACCGGCGGCTGATCGCCGCACACAACGGAGGGCTATATGACCATAAAGGAAATCGCCGGTCTGGCAGGCGTATCAATATCCACCGTCTCCAAGATCATCAACAACAAAGATCAGGATATCAACCCGGAGACCAGAAAACGCGTACTGAAAATTGTAAAAGAATATAATTATACCCCTTATGGAACTGTCAGGAACATTTCCCAGGCCAAAACCTTTCTTCTGGCTGTCCTTCTTCGCAGCTGCGACGAAAACAGTCCGTTTATCTATGGCGTTTTGCAGACTGCACAGGCATACGGCTATAATATCATGCTCTTCGACAGTCAGGATGACGCCACCATGGAATTAAGGCATATCACTACCATCTGCCGCAACAACGCCGACGGCCTGATCTGGGAGCCGGTCAGCGGTCAGAGCAGAGAATATGCGCATTATCTGTCGGAGCAGAACATCCCCTTTACTTATATCAATGCCCCGGCGCTGCCCGGCGCTTATCTGATCGACTTCGAAAAGATGGGATATGACCTGACTTCAAAGTTATTAGACCACAAGCACAGCAGGATCGGCTGTGTGCTGCAGGAAACCGATTTCCGTTCCACGCTTATTCTGGAAGGCTTCAAGAAATGCCTGTACGACCATCAGATCGGCTTCGAGCCCCAAATGGTTCTCCGTTATCCGGATGAAGCATTTCTGCCAAACATACTCAATTATCGTTTTACGGGTATCGTGAATCCGCATCTTGCATCTGCTCTGTTCCTCTATGAGCAGATGCGGAAGCTGCACTACCATATTCCCTTTGACCTGTCACTGGTCAGCCTGAGCGACGGAATCCGGGGACCGCTCCCCTACCCGTCTATTTCCTGTATGAGGATCCCGTACTGGGAATTTGGCTGTCACGTCTGCAGCCAGCTGATCAACCTCTGCGAAAAAAAGGCAACGACAGAGGCCCCTCTTTCCTTCAGCATCGAAAACATCCTGGACACCGAGGACAGCGTCAGCATACCGCCCTCCCTGCGCAGCAAGAAGATTCTGTCCGTGGGCAGCATCAACATAGACTCCACCTTTAATGTTGACTGCTTCCCACAGGCCGGCAAGACGGTGAAGATCTCTCAGGCCACCACAACACTTGGCGGAAAAGGCGCCAACCAGGCGGTAGGCGCCGCGAAGCTGGGGCGGGACGTGACACTGATCGGCAAGATCGGAAACGACGCGGACTCTGCTTTTATACTGGATATTCTGAACCAGGAAAATATTTCCACGCAGGGGATCAGGCGCGATCCCGGCCTGCCTACCGGCAAGGCCTATATCTATACGGACAACAGCGGTGAAAGCGCCATCACCATTATGGAGGGGGCCAACGCTTCCCTGTCGGCAGACTGCATCGCCCGCAGCCGCTATCTGTTTGACAATGCCGGCTACTGCCTTTTGTCCACGGAGCTGCCGATGGCTACAATACTGGAAGCCGCCAAAACAGGCCGTCAGGCCGGTGCGCGCATCGTGATCAAACCGTCCGCGCAAAAAAGCCTGCCGGAATCCCTGCTCCCCCTGATCGATCTGCTTATTCCCAACCGCAAGGAGGCGGCCACCCTTTGTCCCGACCGCGCTTCTATCGAGGAACAGGCCAATTACTTTCTGGAAAAAGGCATCAAGACCGTGATCATCACGCTGGGCGAAGAGGGCTGCTACCTCAAAACCGCCGATATGGATAAATATTTTCCGGCCTCTTCCTTTATGGCGGTAGATACGACCGGCGGCGCCGACGCCTTCATTTCGGCGCTCGTTTCTTATCTGTCCGAGGGCTACTCTCTGGCTCAGGCGATCCGCCTCGCCACCTACGCGGCCGGAGTCTGTAT
>VSOD01000670.1 GCA_009774655.1 Lachnospiraceae bacterium | reverse complement strand
GAAAAACATAAAGGTTTAGAGAAATGGAAAGAATACTTATATGATAAATTATGAGGAAATCAGGAAAAACGAAGACATAAGAACTTATATTGCAGAAGCGGATGCATCGCTGGCAGCACTTGGGTTTACGGAACATAGTTTTGCCCATGTTACTCATGTGGCGGAAACCGCCGGATATATACTGGAAACATTAGGGTATCCGGAACAGGAAATTGAACTTGCGAAAATTGCGGGTTATTTGCATGATATCGGTAATTTGGTCAATCGTATAGACCACAGCCAGAGCGGAGCTGTTATGGCGTTCAGACTGCTTGATAAATTGCACTTCACTCCCAGGGAGATTGCCGTCATTACCACAGCAATAGGAAACCATGACGAAGGAACGGGTGTGCCTGTGAATGCTGTAGCAGCAGCGCTCATTTTAGCGGACAAATCAGATGTGCGCCGTTCACGTGTGCGAAATCAGGATGTCCGCAATTTTGATATTCATGACAGGGTAAATTATTCTGTTGTAAAATCAGAGTTGAAGATTAATGAGGCACATACGCTTATTAAGCTAAAGCTGTCTGTTGACACGCACTTTAGTTCCGTTATGGATTATTTTGAAATCTTCATGGAGCGTATGAGGTTATGCCGCAAAGCCGCAGAAAAGCTTGGATTAAAGTTCAAATTGATGATTAACGAACAGCAGTTAATATAGCGATGCAATAATTTCATTATAAGCGAGGGAGGAGTGTTTATGCTGTCCAAAAGAATACTCACAATACAGGATTTATCCTGCGTAGGCCGGTGTTCGCTGACTGTGGCGCTTCCTGTGCTTTCCGCATACGGCATGGAAACCTGTGTGCTGCCCACAGCGGTTCTTTCAAACCATACGGCTTTTGATAAATGGAGTTGTCTTGATTTGACATATGAAATGAAGAATATTCTGGCGGCATGGCAGGAAAACGGTTTTCTGTTTGACGCTTTTCTGACAGGCTATCTCGGATCGGCAGGCGTTGTAGATGTTGTAAAAACCTGTTTTAGTGATTTTTCAAATGAAAGTGCAGAGATTATTATAGATCCCACATTTGGAGATAATGGCAGGCTCTACCCGGCCTACGATGGCGAATATGTGACAGCGATGGCGGATCTGATAAAATCAGCGGACATAATTCTTCCCAATCTCACGGAAGCATGCTTTTGGGCTGGAATCGAGTATCGGTCAGACACATCGCCTGAATCTGCAAAAGAGATAGTAAAGCGGCTTGCGGAGTACACTCCTGCGGCAATCGTACTGACTGGTATGGAACGTGCCGGAGAGATTGGTGAACTGATATATTCAGTCGGGGTATTTTCGGAAGTGTGGGCGGAAAAATTGCCGCGGCGTTTTCATGGTACAGGTGATTTGTTTGCCGCCGCTTTTGCCGCGCTATATCTGCAAGGCAGCGGCCTGGAAAAGGCATGTGCGTCTGCGGGCGATTTTGTTGCGGCAGGCATCAACGCAACGGACAGTTCCGGTATTTATGGCGTCAATTTTGAATATGTGTTGAACAGCAGAGTGAATGGCAACCGCTGTTTTACATAAATTTTTCAAAACCATGATAGCAGATATTACAATCAGAGGGTTATGATATATTTGTTTCAAATACAATCATATCTGATGAGGAGGAAAAAATGAGAAAAAAATTTGTATCTAAAGTTTTGATGTTGGTTTCGACGATGGCTCTGCTTTCCGGCTGTGCCGCAGCTCCGAACGGCGCGGTGTCCGGAACCGTGAACGGGGGTGCTCCTGCTTCTGCTCCAACTTCCACGCCGAGCTCTGTCCCTGCCAATGGGAACGGGGAGGATGTGGCTGCGAAGCCTGAAGAAGAACAGTCCCGGCATCCAAAGTATGTATTCCTGTTTATCGGTGACGGCATGAGCTTCCCGCAGTTCCAGTCCGCGGCGGACTATCTCGGGGCCATGGCCGACAGCGACTATATGCAGGCCGTTCCCAGCCTGGACGACAACCAGGGCGCGGTGCTGGACGGCCCTAAGCCG
>VSOD01000067.1 GCA_009774655.1 Lachnospiraceae bacterium | reverse complement strand
CTTTGATCCGGCCGATATTGCAGGCACGGATCCTGCCGTCGGCCTCCACGAAACATCTGTCGCTGCACATGGCAGCGTCCGCAGCCGGACTACCGCATTCCAGTCCGAAAAAAGGATCCAGCTCCAGAAAGGCACGCTTCTCCTCCTCCGTATAGGCGCGCCCCAGCCCGTCCATCTTATTGATCCACAGGTAGAGATCCGGAGACAGCCGCTCCCGCAACCTGCCAAGCAGCGGGATATTCTGCGGCGCGCCCACTGCTCCCACGCACAGATTAACGCCGCTGTCGGCCAGCCTGTGACACTTCTCCACAAACGTCTCCATATCTGTCATCTCCGGGTGAAAAGTCGCCCAGATACGGAGCTTTCGCCGGGCTGCGCCGGAAATTCCCCGCACGATTTTCTCAGAGGTTTCCTTGTCGCTTTCCCTGTCGCTTTCCCTGCCATTTTCCCTGTTGGCATCCCCGCTGTACAAATCAAAAATTGCCAGACATTCCTCCACCGAAAAGCTCAGATTCGTCTGCAGCCCCACCCGTTCCAGACTATCAAGCCCCGCAAGGCGCCCCAGTCCTTCCCAATACCACCGGTGGATCGACGCCTCCCCGTAAGGCACCACAAAGACCGCGCCGATATCAAATTCCGCCGCCCTGTCCGCGATACTTTCACAAAATCTCCCGAAATTCTGTCTGTCCTTTTCCAGTTCCTGCACCGACGCCCTGCGTTTGGAAAAAGGGCAGTAGGAGCAGCGGTAATTACAACTTTTCAGGCTCCCCCTGTAACAGATTGTTTTCCTGCCCATTCATCCTCTCCCACTCCAGCATTTTCCTCCTGATCTCTGCCGAGATCAGCTGCGGCCCGATATAATCGGACAGCCCCAGTCCCTCCTCCGTCAGGCTGAGAAAGACTGAATCTTGATATCCCGAATCCCTCTGTCCCTTCTGCAACTCCGGATATCCTGCTGCCTCCCCGCTGCCCCAATGCCTCCGCTCTTCCTGACTTTCATCCTTCTCTTCCAGCCACCCGGCCTCTACCCAATTCCTTAAAATCGGAAAGTCTTCCATTACCTCGTTCCCGAAGATCCGCCGATACGCCTTCTTTGCAATGCCGGGACGGATCAGCAGATGCCTGATCACATACCTTCGCCTGATCTCCTCATCGGAAAGCAGGATTCCATGCGTGACCGTCAGGAAATCTTCCCTGCCCAGATAGGCTTCTATCTCTTCAAGCGCCCCCTGCCGCGTCGTCCGGTAGGGCGTGCAGGCGTGAAGCCGGCCCAGATAGCTTCTGCCCCCGCAGCCCAGAGACAAAGCCCCGGTAAAGCCGCATTCCCGAAATTCCGTCCGCAAACCGTCAGCGCCTTCGCTCCCCCTTCTCTTTACAAAACGCCTCATGGAAATCTGCGCGTATCCGTGTTCTTTTAAAAAAGCCGCTCCCCGCTGATAAAGCCGGAACGCATGGTCAGAATCCAACGCCGCTGCCTTCCCGTCCCTCTCCAGGCGGACGCCATGCTTGATATACAGCGGATACAGAAAGATCTCATCCGGCGAAAAAACCATTGCCCGCTCCAAAGAGCCCGACAGGCTTTCCGCTGTCTGCCCCGGCAGCCCGTAGATAAAGTCAAAATTGACGCAGGCAAATTCCGCTTCCATCAAGATCTCCGCCGCTTCCTGTGCCCGCCGGCCGTCATGAAATCTGCCCAGCCAGGAAAGCTCACCCTCGTCAAAACTCTGGATCCCCATACTGACCCTGGTAACACCCGCTTCTTTCAACAGGCGTACCTTCTCCCTGTCGGTCTGCTTCGGCGCAGTCTCTATCACGATCCGGCAGTCTTTCCGCAGAGGCATATAAGCTCTGACATCCCGAAATACCCGCTCCAGCTGCCGGACATCCAGAAGCAGAGGCGTACCGCCGCCGATGGTAAAATCTCCAAACACGGTATCACAGGGCAGAATTTCCCTGTACCGCTCCATCTGACGCGGCAGCGCATCCAGATAGGCATCCCTCTGCGCCCCGCCGCAGCCTGCCACGGTGAACAGGTTGCAGTATCCGCACCTGCTCTCACAAAAGGGCAGGTGAAGGTACAAGCTGTGCCCCTCACCCGCCAGATTTTCCATATAATCGCTCAAATTTACGTTATGTAATGGTCTGTACGCCGTCTTATGCGGATAACTGTACATATACTGCACATATCTGTTCATGAAATGCACCTCTCTGAAAATATTCCTGCGGCAACAACAACACCCCTTTTCACAGGAAAAAATGCTTATAGGGCACGGTACTGACCACCGGATGATTCACACCGTGGAACACATAACCGTCCTCCCCGTAACAGGTGCCATGGTCGGAAAAACATACCACAAAGGTCTCGCCCCGTTTCTCCTTCCAACCGTCAAACAACCGGCCCAGCTGGCTGTCCACATACCGCAGCGCCGCCCTGTGCGTCACCAGACTGTCGTTTTTCTCCTGTTCCAGATAAAAATAGTTGGGATAGTGAATCGCACACACATTCAGATACAGAAAAATCCGTCTGGGATCCGCATTCTGTTCCAGGCGGTTCAGAATGAAATCAACCTGATTCCCCGCGCTTTCCTTCACCGGGCAGGAAAAAGACGGATTCCAGTAACTCTTTTCAAAAAAGGAAGGAAACACCCTGCCAAGTGCCGAGCGTTTGTCAAAAAAAGCCACCCCGCCGACACACCATGTATCATAGCCGTCCGCATGAAGCCCCTCCACCAGATTGGCGGCATCAAACCCGTAAGCGCCTTTTGGAGTCTTCTTCCCCATACCAATGCTTTTTGGAAAGAAGAGCATCTCCTGTTCCCCAATGCTTCTCGCCTCATCCTTAGACGGCAGAAATCCCGCAAAAATGGCATGATGCGACGGATAGGTGAAGTTTCCCGGCGCCTGCCGCTTCTCCCATGCACCGTACCTGTTTAAGACAGGCGTGCCGCCGCCCTGCTCCTCCGCAATGGCCGCATCATATCGTAAGGTATCCAGACAGACAAACAAAATGTCACAGTTACCTACCACCTTCGTCATATCTACAGAACACTGTTTTTCATCCATACCGGCCCGAAACGCCGCAAAAGGCACTTCACTCATAGCTGTCCGCTCCCCTTTCATTTTATTTTTTATTCTACTGCCAACGTAAGCTGTTCGTCAAGAAAGACAGCGCGCAGGGCGGCCTGGCAGAGCCGGGACAGTTACAGTTTGCGGCCGGTTAGGCCGTGAACTGTAACATTCCTATTCCATTGGTGAAAAAGTCGATCTTGACAATGATGGAGAAAATGAACTGATTATTTGCGGACCTTATGGTGGCATATACCTTGATGTGTGCAATAATAAGGTTTATGAATTTGCCGTAGGAGAAGGCGATGCCCTTATGCTTTCTTATGTTGTTTATAATGGCTCCACATGGATTATGTACAGCAACAGAATGCATACAGGATATGAAGCATATCATATGGAAAAATTTGAAGGGGCAGATAATTTAGTTGCAGAAATGAATTTTTATGAAGAACTTGTTGATGAAGATAATGTGGAGGGCAAAGAAAAATATACATTAAACGGAACGGAAATATCTTATGATGAATATTTTGAATTATGCAGCAGGATTTTTGCAGCTGAAGTAACTACAACTAAATGACAACTTTCATATTTAAAGAACCAGCCGCCAATATTGCGGGTAGTGACGGCTGGTTATAGATACCTGTCTTTAACAGATGGTGAAAAAATACCATTCACCCTCATCTCAGCAGTTCCTTCATGATCGCGATCTGTCGCTTATAAATCCTGTTTTCGCTGTAAACATCCCGATGAAGCAGATCGCCCTGCGCATTCATCTCAATGATCCTCGGTTCCAGACCGCCCTTTTCCAAAAGTACATCCATACCAATGCTCTGTAATCCGGGGTAGCACGCCGACGCCTTAAGACATACCTCCTCGATCCGTTCCACTGTTCCTGTCCCCAAATGCAGATCCGCAAACGCCATGGCGTGATTATTAAGATGCAGATTCGTAATGGGACCTTTCGACAATCTGGGCAGAATATAGTCGATCCGCCCGCCCTGCACGATCACACGCAGGTCATAACAATACCCCTCAAAAGACGCTTTGCCGTACCATCGCTCTACAACGCAGTCCAGCTTTAACAGACTGTCCAGAAACACTTCCGCCTTCCTGCCCTCCAGCCTGTACATCCGCTTGGTGTTATATAGCGCACCCTCTTTGAGCGCAGCACAGGTGTAAAGCGCGATCCGGCCGTTTCCCGGCGAGAACCGCAGCGCTGTCACGCCTGCCGCGCCCGATCCTTTCACCGGCTTCACAAACACCTGTGTGATCCTGTGTTCTCTCAGAAAATCAAACAATTCTTCCCCACAGGAAAAATGTTCTTCGTACATATGGGTCACCGGAACACCGCCCTGCGCAAGCCGCGCCTTACAGCCGCGTTTATCCAGCACCTGTGCAATCTCCGGCGGCCGGTTCAGGAAACCGCCTGCCGGCAGACCGGAAAGCCGGCGAAGCTGTTCTTCATACCGTCCGGTCAGACTTCCCAGATCGCACAGGCGGCTGCTTCCCCATGCCGGCGCATCAATCTTCACCGCAAAATGCTGCAGGTCTTCTATTTGCAGCAGCATCCTCAGCTTCTCCTCGAATCGTTTCCGGCCCGGTTCTTCCGGCTTCTCCGGACAGAATCCCTCATCGTGTCCCATGTCCGGCACATCTTTCCAATCCAGAAATACAACCGGGAGGCCCGCCTCCGCTGCCGCCTGTTCAAAATAGAACCTGCGCTTGCCGCCGTCCGTTCCGATCAGCAGAATCCCGCTCATTCTGTCAACATGGCATTGTACCATAATTCACCGTTCCAGCTCTCCGCCTTTTCCTGCTCAGACACGTCAACCACAATGGGCAGCTTCTTTAATTTCCCCATTATCTCATCTGACAGGTAATGGTAATGTACATCCAACTTCTCCAGACCTGGACATCCCGGCAGCTTCTCCACAAGGAGCTGTCCGCCCTTATCCGTAAGCGTTCCGTTGGACAGATCCAGCGTAGTGATCTGCTGCATATATTTACTCTCAAGCACAACTGCTGTCAGTTCATCCTGAATCTCACTGTCCGTGATTCCCAGATAGGTAAGCTTCGGAAAATCAGACACGGAAAGCAGCTCCCTGACAGTTTCCGCATCCCCGTCAAAACCATAGTCTTCCACTCCAATGTAAAGGAGCAGCTTCTGCAGGTTCGGAAGTTTTGCTTTCGCAATCTCTTCTATCACATCCTTCCCCAGGCCGCCGCAGATGATGGTCAAAGACTCCAGATTGTCATGTTCGATCACTCCTAATTCCAGATTCGTACTGCCCTTGATCGTCAATTCCTTCAACTGGGGCATGGCTTTCCACAGATTGCTGTAATTGCCCTGCATGATCCACGATACTTCACACACCTCATAGTCCATATCGCCGATGAAAAGTTTCGTGATGTGGCTGAATCTGTCGACATTCGCAGCAATGCCGTCCAGAATCGCCTGACAGGATTCTTCATATTCACCGCCCCATCCGCCGATGATCAGCTCCTCCAGCCCCGGAAACTCCGGATCGGCCAGAATCTCCTCCAGCATGGTTTCTGCCTTCTTCCCGTTCTCATAGTCCTCATAGTCATAAGAGTATGTCTTACTCTTTCCTGCTTGGTCTGCCATAGCTTCCTCCTTCCCCAACCTTCCCAATATGCTGTCCGGCGGTGCAGTGCATTCTGCACGCGCCGCCTTTTTTCCTATTGTAGCATACCGGTCGGGCGGCGTAAACTGAATCATATTTGGGGAGGGCATTCTATGAACAGTATTGTTACTATTCACGGTGCCCTGCACCCTGCTGCAGGGCATCCGGCCGATAACTTTACGGTTTCAGACATCCAGCCCCTCGCCGAAGGCGACTTGGAATGGGCTGGATGCGTTACAGTTTGCGGCCGGTTAGGCCGTGAACTGTAACACAGTATTCTGTACATACAGCTATTCAACCTCTGTTATAGACAACTGGCCCTCCATCGGCAGTCTGCTCCTTTCATTAATCACCGGCTTATTTTCGTAAAGCCTTGCCCATTTTAAAGTACCGTTAGCACTGCTCTTTTTATTATAGAGCGTCAGCATAGCCTCGGCATACCCTATGGAACCGGCCTTGCGTTCTTTAGCGATACGGCTGATTTCTCTGGGAGAAGAGCGGCCGACTTTTTCCACAAACATATCATCCTTCAGACTGTCTTCATAGGTATTGGCCAGACGGGCTATGCCACGGAGAATGTTGCCGGTCAGCGACTCTACATCGCCCTCCCACGTGGCAATACACAGACGCAGGCTGCGCTGCAGAATCTCATAACCATATTTACGATACAGGTCTTCCAGCGTTGCAACACAGCAGACACAGCCCGGTCCGCTGTTCCCGCTGATGCGCAGATTAAAGGATTCCACCAGTGCCTTGATGATCAGCTGTTCATCGTTTCCGGCTTCGATATTAGCTGTAAAAATTTCATAGGGCAGCAGTTTTTTGACAAATCTCTGTTGATCGGCAAATATCGCCGCCTCCTGTTCATACACCAGTTCATCATAGACCATGCACCATACCGGTGTGTCACGGGATCCCGAAACAAGTGCCACGATCTCAATCGTATGCTGTCCGTTAAAGACATAATTGATGCCCTGTCGGCGGCTGACCTTGACCGGGTTGATCTGGCACAGATCAAAGTTTTCCGCAGCCTTCCGGATATGATCTTTAGACAGATGCCGTTGATAATCCTGATTGGAAACCAGATTTTTAATTGGAATCTGCTCGAAGTGAACATCGGGCACATACGGATTTCGTTCCATATCAACGCACCTCCTCCAGCGCATGCAGCATGATCTGAATGGCTTTCTGTAATTGATACAGCTGATGTTCCAGCTGTTTTTTCCCTTTGATCGTCAGCAGCGGGAACTGAGCGGCAGACTGTGTACGGTCAATGGAACTGATCCACGACGGAATTGTCAGCGCAAGACTGTTGATTTCGGCATCCGGGTCAAAAACCGGCATATCTTTAATGCTCATGCTCTTTACAGTTTCTTTCACTTCCAAAACCTGCTTCTTCATACGGCCTCGTTCTCTTGATGCCGTCAGTAATTGCGCCACTTCCTCCTCTGTTTTTCCATAGCAGGCCATAACCGATTCCGTCGATATTTTCGTTCCGCCTGCAAGAATCAGCACAGCCGTATCCGGCTGTATAGACGCAATATAATCTATAGCCTGTGCATATATCCCATACCTGGTGACGGAACACCTGCTTAAGCCGTATTCTTCGGCAATTCTTTCCTTCGTCCGGCCGGCACTGCTTTCATAGTATTTCTTCCCTTTAGCGAGATCTCTTCTGTTACGCTCCTTAAACTGGTCAGTACCGGCAGCGTTATGCGCTTCGATGATCACATCTGCATTGTATCGCTTTCCAATCAGATACCGCCGCTGATTTTCCGGCAGATGTCTGCTTCTCAATTCTTCCCGGCAGGTAATTGATATCGCCTCCTCCCTGACACAGAAACTGATATTCTTTACCTGAAATGCAATGTCCCGCATTTTACAGATCTCATACTGCGCAAATCCCTGCATGATACAGCCGTACCAGGCCACGACAGGCTGACTGCAGCCATGCTGCAAAATCCGTCCCTCCAACGCAGCATATTCCTCAGGGCTGAGAGGAAATACCAGCCTGCGAAATTCCGGATCAATTTTGAGGATACAGCTCTCCCCATTCATATTCACACATCCTTTCTGACTTACGCCACAATTCTTCCAACTAACGCTCCATGGCTGTTCCTTTTATTCCAAAGACCGTATACCCGTCAAAAATATTAATTTTCAGCTGCTTACGGTGTTCGTTCACCGGCAGGCCGAACTGATCCTGCCATTCCGCCGGAAATATTGGCATGCGTCCATTGGCCCGTCCGCTCTCCTGCCGGATACGCCGGTACATCTCTGTTGCCGTCAGGTCAAAAATATAAAGCTGTTCGCTGTTCGCCGTGACCATCTTCCCAAGTATTTTATACCGGTAAGCCGGATTCCACTGCATCATCTCCGCCAGCTTCGCATAGAAAATCCGGCAGGTGATCTGCTTTGGCCTTCGCCTGCCCGTACTGCTGCACCACCGGAAAGAATCCTTTTCATCTTCTTTGCATGGACGGACCACCAGTTTTTTCGCCTGCTGGTTGATCAGAATCTGAATGTATTCCACCATTGGCATCTGCTTGAGACAGGCCATATTTACATAGACTTTATTATCATTAAAAGTAATGGAAGGTTCAAACGTATGAGCAAAGAATTCGCCCCGCACAACCTGATATCCATCATAGCTGAAAGTTTCTTTCTGCTCCGTTTTCTCTGCCGTTTTCATTCGTTACTCCTCCTTCTGCAATCCTTCCAGAAGTTTCCTGATATTCTGCTCAATATGCTCTTTCGGGCGCGGTTGTGGTTCGTTCCCATAATAAGGATCCCCCTGCATTGTCACATTCCACAGGCCGCCATGATCTATGCCGCTGCTGGGCGAAGCCTGTGTATGCTGATAAAATTCACTGCCGAAGCTCTGTGCCCACGGCAATGGATACGCCAGGATCTTTCCCTGATAACCGGATCCATTTACAGGTGTAAACTCTTCCTGCGGAAGATTATTCTCCTCGCAAAACTTCCTGATCTTTTCCACCGGTATCAGAACCTCCGTTTCCTGCAGGTCAAACAGCAGCACCATTTCACTGCCTTTCTGACGACGTACACCGGTAATCCTGTAGCGGTACTCCCTTTTCCACCCGAACAATTCAAACAATGTCGGCAGGAATGCCGCTCCGGTAATAATCCTGGGCTGATATTTCACATTTGCCGCAGTCGCCCATTTTATCGCGGTCCGAACCTCTTTTTTACTCGGACGGACTGCCAGCTGATGCAGCTTCGGATGGATCAGCAGCTCCACATACGGTATGTTATTCAGCTTTTGGACTGCATCAATTCCAAATCTCATACCGTTACCGGAAATCGTTACGCTGATTCTCAATGCGGCATTAAAAAACTCTGTGCGTGCTATTTCATAGCCCCGGAGATCCGGTTCGCCATTTTGCGGGCTGATCAGTACATCCTCAGCAGAATTTTCAGCCGTACCCTCTATTCTGTCAGATGCCGCCCTGTAATCTTCTGCTGTGAAGGACGCCCATCTCGGATTGACAATGACAAAACCTTTTAACGCCCCTTCCGGAATCACATGAAGTTCCGGTATTCCGCTTGTGCCGTATTTCGCATTGCTTATTTTTCTCTGCACTGCAACAAAGTCTTCTGGGGTGACGATCGCTTCATGATGTCCGGACTGTCTGTACTGATTGCGGTCTCCGCAATTCTTACGCGCCTTATGATCAAGATAATTGGGAGTAAAGGTTTTATGGGCTAATATTTCTCCGCAATGTCTTTCATTCTGCAAAACACCCAGAACAGAATTGCTGCTCCAGGCAGTATTGCCCTTTTTGGTCGGTCGTGCCAGCTCCGTCAACAGATCTGCGATCTGCTGCGTAGAATATCCGTACAGATACATAAAATAGATCAGCCGGACTGTTTTTGCTTCTTCCTCGTTAATGACCAGATTCCCGTCTCCATCCTGATCATAGCCCAGCAATGGCGGCGTCAGAAAAATCCCATGGGAAAAACGCATTTCATAGGACGCATTCATGCTGGAGCTTTTTACATGGGACTCTTCCTGCGCCATGGCGGCAATAAAAGACAGACTCATTTCCGACTGCTGATTCAACGTATAGATCTGCTCGTTCTCAAAAAATACCCCAATGGGAGGCTGCCGCTCTTTCAGTTTATTAACGGTTCCAATACAATCCATGATATTGCGTGCAAAGCGGGAAACACTTTTGGTAATGATCATATCAATCTTACCGGCTGCACAGTCATCAATCATCTGATTGAATGAATCTCTGTGCCGCAGTGACGTTCCGCTGATTCCCTCGTCTGCATAGATACGAACCAGTTCCCAATTCCGGTAACGGCCCACATAGTCCTCATAATAATTCTTCTGCAGCTCGTAGGACGATGTCTGACGCGGATCATCCGTAGAAACACGGGCATAAACCGCCACTCTCCGATGTGCACTGTCATCGTACAAATCTGCTGCTGGTTTTGCAGGGATCACTTCCAGTAACTTCGGATCTACACCCTGATAGCGCGACCGTATTCTGGATTTTTGTATGTCTGCGTTTATGCCGGGCAGTTCTGCTTCTTTCATAAAAATCCTCCGTTCCTGCGCAGTCTGCTGCACGTTCTCCACTTCTTAATGAAATGCTTACAGTAATTTTATAAAATAACACTTAACTATTCCATGTACTGATGGTCATAAAAAATTGACCATCAGGCCAATTTAAACCTATGGGGGTATTCAAATGAAAATTAATTACAGCGCTGTTGGCCTGCGTATCCGAAAACTACGCAGACAAAAATTCTGGACACAGGAAAAGCTGGCCGAAAAGGCTGAAATCGCACCTGATTATCTTTGCCGGATCGAATCGGGAAAGAAGCACCCCAGCCTGACAACGATACTGCTGATCGCCGGTGCGCTGGACACTACAGTCGATGACCTGTTGGCCGACGTGCTGAAAAAAGACACCTCTACTATGATGAAAGAAGAAAAATCTCTGCTTGCAGGATGCACGGAAAAGCAAAAACGATTTGTTATAGCGATTTGCCATAGTATCAAAGAAGAAATGATAAAGTATGACAGGGAATAGTGCGAAAGCATTTCCCATAAAGACATTTGGTCCGCAAACAAGCTGAAAAGCAGGACATGTCTCTTAAAAGACTTCCTGCTTTTCATTCCATGGCCTTCCGGTTACAAATACAAACTTATTGATAAAATCCACTTGTACAACCACCATCAAATTATATAAACAATTTTTATTTATCCGCTACAAACTGATCCGGATATATGTCACTCCCGCAATAGCCGCAGACTCCCATTCGCGGTGAATTACAAACCGGCAAAAGCATTTCCTCTCCACACTCATGAGTCCTGGTACAGTCTTCACACAGCCGTCCGCTTCCTTCATAAAAGCATTCCGTGCATATGTACGCCACCGGTTTCTTTCCACATTCTTCACATAAAATTTCAATTGGATTATTTCTGGACAAGATGATCAATTTCTCTTTCCTATTGTTCATGACCCTGTAATTTGCAACCGTTATCATAAGTTCCGTAGTGGAACCAAAATCATATTGATAACCGAAAGTCATTCCTTTTTCCAACACAGATTTTGAAGTGCTATACTAAAGTTGTAACGAGAGTGGCTAATGAGATATCATTAAAATCACAAAAAAAGAGGTACTCATTATGTCACAGAACTACACTCCCGAATTTAGAAAGAAGATTGTCCAGCAATCCTAAGGATTTTTTGTGTCTGGTGCCGACATGATTTTGTCTATTACTTTTTCTTCCTGTTCATTTAATGTCAGCAATACCATTATCAATACAAACAGACTGTTTATTGATTTTTACCGGAATACAGGCTTCTGATAGATCAATGCATAAGCGGTATTGGGATTGCTATATGTCATCATTTCCCTCTTCCTGCAACAGCCAGTCAGCTATATTGTAAATCTCAATACCCTCATAACCATATTTCGGGTGCCTGGTCCTGGCAATGATCTTTTTGGGATAAGCATCTCTGATTTGCAGTAAGGGCAAACATTCTCTTTCAAGAGTATTCTGATCCGAAATATTGTCACTGACCTGGATATAGATTTTCTCGCTCCCTTTTTGCGCCACAAAATCAATTTCCTTCTGATACAATTTTCCGACACACACATCATATCCCCGGCGGAGCAGTTCAATACAGACCATATTCTCATATACTCTGCCGTAGTCCATATTCCTGTTTCCTAAAATGGCATATCGGATACCCGTATCACACAAATAGAATTTTTCAGAACTTTCCAAATACTTCTTTCCGCGGATATCATAACGCTTTATGTCATAAAAAACAAAGGCATTGCACAAATATTTAATATATCTGCCGACTGTTACATGATTAGTTGTTGTCTTATTCGCTGTCAGCAACTGACTGGTCTTGTTTGGAGAAGTAAGGTTACTGATGTTATCCATAAGAAATTCACACAGTTTCTGAAGGACTAACGTATCCGGCAAAGAATATTTCTGCACAAGATCTCTCGTGACGATCGTTTCATAAACTTCCTTAATGTAATTTATTCTATCTCTTTCCGTTCTGTAAGCGTAAGAACCTGCCAGTCCTCCCTTTGTGGAATACTCATCAAAGAGTTTTTCCTTATCGCCGGTCTCATCATAATACTGGCAGTACTCCTGAAAACTGAATGGGAACACGTGAATCTCGATATAACGTCCGGTAAAAAGAGTTGCCAGATCAGCACTTAATAAAAAAGCATTAGAACCCGTAATATAAATATCATATTTTCCTTTGGAATAAAGACTGTTGATTGCCAATTCAAATTTTGGACACATTTGAACTTCATCCACGAAAAGGTAATTTACTTTTTCCTCTTGAAAATGTTGCTCTACGTAAGCATGAAGTGCATGATACTCTCTGATTTCTTCGTATGTCAGATCCATAAAGTCAACAAAAATAATATTGATATTTTCATAATGATTTCTCAGGTACTCAATATATGCCTGCATCAATTTTGACTTTCCCGAACGACGAATGCCTGTAATGATTTTAATATCAGGAGTTTGGTTCAACTCAATTATCCTATTCAGATACTTTGTTCTTGTTATTGTTTTCATATGATCTCCCGCTTTCAAAAAATAAATATTTTTATTTTTTCGAAACTACATTGCAATTCTTATTATACCGATACAAAATAGTATATGCAAGAGACCGGTCTCAAAACAATAAAATACGCCCTTTCTCCGCCCCGATCTTTATTTTTCCACATGTTCCCGGCTATGTGTGAAAAATGAAATTATGTTTGTTTTTCCAATAATCCTCCGCCAGTTGCATATATTCAACCACATCTCTACCCGTTTTAAAACGTTCTTTTTCTCCTGACGCAAGAAAGCGCTTAACCGCAGCTGCGTCCATTTTATATATTTGACCACAATAATCATAAACGTCCTCAAACAATGATAAATACTCATATATCACTTCCAGGCACGTTTCTTGATACTCTTTCTTATAATTTTTTCCTTTTGCTTTCGAAAAAAGTTTATGTCCATATTTATCATAGCCGCTATTATCTTTATTCCGTTCTCTTTTTTCAAAATATCCGTTCAACAGCCAAATAAATCTATCCATTCTATCACGACTATTTCCTTTAACATTATTCAATTCTCCCGGAACGAGCATAAGAGAAAAATTCTCCAAAGAATGAAACCTTCTTTCACACCAGGCTAATTTACACAAATGTTTTTCTTTATCTTCATTACTGAATTCACTGTTTTCAATGAGCTTTTTGTAATACGCATATTTTTGATTGCTTCTATCCTTTTTAAAATTAATGTCTGTTTCACCCGCAATTCTAAGTATTCCTCTATCTGCCCACTCTCCCCATTTTTTTGCCTTTTTTCTAAGTATTCCTCTATTTGCCCACTCTCCCCATTTTTTTGCCTTTTCAGCATCAAAAAACTTTTCATAGTCCCATTCATTGCTCCTTTTAGCGCGGGCAACCAACCGGTTTTTTTCACGTTTTAAATTCTCAAAAT
>VSOD01000669.1 GCA_009774655.1 Lachnospiraceae bacterium | reverse complement strand
TGATTAAAAAGAGGGTGCCGCCCTTTGTCGCACAGATGATAGAGATCGCGCAGCTGTTTACTGCAGAGCAGCCGGAACTCGACAAGATGGAGGCAGACTTGTCAGAGCTGCTACGTCAGTTTTATATCAAAACAGCGACATACTCTCTTGATATGTGGGAAGATGAGTTCGGCTTGGAGCGTAACAGTGCGCTGACATTGATGCAGCGCCGGGCGCGTGTGCTGGCAAAGTTAAACAGCAATCCGCCGGCGACGGTAAAAATGCTTGAAAATCTTGTCCTGCAGATCATGACCGCAAACGCGGTAACAATCGTAGAGCATCCGGCGGAGTACTGCTTTACAGTCTATGTAAATACGGACTATCTTGTCGAGACCTTTGCGATCGCAGATGAGGCGGTGCGGCTGGCGAGGCCGGCACATCTGTCTTATAAGTTCATAAACCGTTTAATAAGGAATTCGACGTCACGAGTATACTACGGAATCGCAGGCGGCTATATCGGGATCGTAAGAGGGATGGTTGAGGAGGAATGATGAAATGATATTTTGTCTTACAAACGAAGGGAAAAAGTATATAGCCAGGGTCAACGCAGGCGAGATCACGATGCATCTGACCAGAGCGGTTGCAGGCAGCGGCAGTTCGTCTTATCTTGACATCCTCACCAGCGTCGTGGATGAGCGGCAGCAGATCCAGCTGGATGCGGTGCGGTCAGAGGGTGAATATACTTTTATCGAGTGCCTGTTGACCAATCTGGAGCTTGACCGGGAATATGTATTAAAACAGCTTGGCATCTATGCGGTAGATGATAAAGGTGAGGAAAGACTGATCATCATCGGGCAGGACCAGTACGGTGACCGGATCCCGGTGCTTTCTGAAAAGGAAGTTGAGTATCAATACAATATCGGGATGCGGATCAGCAATGCGGCAGAGGTCACGTTTGATTTTTCCGTAAATGATTTCCTGCGGAAGAAATATTTTTATGAGCATTGTGCAGAGTTTGAAGAGTACAAAGTCGAGGTTGACAACAGATTCAAGGCGTTGCCACGTGTCCGGATCGGGCCTGAAAAGTTACTGGATCGGAAGGACACGATCCTGTTTGAAACGTTGCGAGGAACAAATAAGGTCACGCGGATCCGCGAGAGAGATGCGGAAGATGAGCCGAAAGAATATGAACTTGCGGCGATCTTTCGGATGGCGGCGGTGCGGGAGAACCTGCAGACGGATGAGACGCTCAGCATCCTGTTTGGTAAGATCCAAAAGTATTTCGCGGACATGAAAGTAAACTGTTTTAACGAAGCTGATGATCCTTTTACGCTCATGACAGAAGCAACTTATATACCGCCTAAACGCAGGACACCAGGCTGCTTATATGGATTAGAGACACTGATACAAGGTGTTATTATCCTGTTTTTTGACCGGTATATCACAGGCATGGAAGATCCAACGATCGAAAGCACGTTATACGGGGTTGAAGTTACAGAGCCGTCTGAAACGGCACCAGATGAGAATATATACAAAGGGATCTTTAGCAATATAGTTTATCTGGAAAATGGTCAGCAGATAGAACGTCAAGAAGGAATGCTTTATTGTATCACATGATTGGAGGAGTAAATCTATGGCAGTACGGAAAGTAGTTGAGCTGCAGGATCATGGCGGGAATATTATTCACCCGCACACGGAGGCTATTGCAGTATTTATGAGTGATGGGCACAATCTTGAAGAACACATGAGTGAAGATATCACGGAAGAAGAATTAAGGGCCTTATTTAATCATACTCAGATGGCTGTAAATAAAACATAAGGAGGACATAGACATGGGAGTGAAAAAAAAGATATTAGATGCGCTTGACCGATTTCTTTTGATTCTTCGGGAAAAAACGTTACAGACGCTGGAAGAGATCGAAGCAAATACAAGTGGAGGATACTGGGCTGGTGCGGATGCTGTTGATGCGTTAAATAATAAATTAATGTCTAGTCCAGAGTGGATCACGGACTCGACAGGTAAAATCACAGGATATAAAACTC
>VSOD01000668.1 GCA_009774655.1 Lachnospiraceae bacterium | reverse complement strand
GTCAAAATCCTGTCTGTAAAAAAAC
The DNA here is from genome assembly GCA_009774655.1 of Lachnospiraceae bacterium. GTDB lineage: Bacteria > Bacillota > Clostridia > Lachnospirales > Lachnospiraceae > UBA3282. Next base: position 1,999 of record VSOD01000668.1, on the reverse strand, counting down.
ATTCTCCACACGATGACCACAGTTGCCGTCGGCATCGCCAGCGGAAATAAATAAAGGCTTTTTATGACATGAATGTCACGAATCTTGCTGAGCACAAGCGCTGCTGCCAGACCAATCACCACCAGCAGCGGTATCGCCACGCCCACAAAGTGCAGCGTGTTTTTTACTGCGAGACGGAATGCCTGATTGTTTACCACTGTTTTGTAATTGTTGAGCCCTGCAAACTCTCCTGACATAACTGTCATAAAGGAACGCCGCACCACATCTGCAAACGGAATCAGCACAAAAATCATCACGCCTGCCAGACTCACACCGATAAATCCAATAAAATACATATATTCTTTTATTTTTTTCATGATCTTTACACCCGCTCTGTAGAATTGAAGCTGTCTGTGCGTCTTTATACCAGTATTGTATCATGCTTGTATCTAAAAAAGCTCTAAAAGAGGAGTAGGATAATGATTTTCTCATAATCCTACTCCTTCGGTTTCTGTTTACAGTTTTTTCTCACCACAACAGCTCAATATCAAGTTTTCCAAGAGTCTTTTTGATCGCAATCTCCCACAAATAATACATTTCTTAAATTCTATCAAAATTATAGCATTAATGAATGCTTTAAGCAATGTATTTTTCCTTCCCTATCAGGGTTGTTTCACGAAGGCTTCCAAACGACATCATTTATTATGAACTTGCTGTCAGTCGGTTCGGAATCTGGACATCCTGCCGCCTTCACAGCTTTTTTTCTTTTCAGTTGTCCACATCTGAAAAAATGCGCAAAACATCCCCTCTATCTTATTTACACTTTTTTTCAAATCCTATATACTTATTTTATATCAATAAAAACTCTCAATTCCGCTGAAGACATATTTCTTTCTCAAAAGAAGGTCATCGCTGAAATCATCCATGGCTTCTGTCATGATCTCCGCACAGTCGCCATACAGTATGGCTATCCGCAGGATGTTATAGGCAAACTTCCTGACCAGCGCCAGATTGTGCTTTGATTTCTTTGCCGGTGACCTGTCTTCACGGAATGCGTCATCCAGTACATGGTGCAGACGGTTTTCAACCGCCCAGTGTGCCCTTTTTATCCGCCCCATTTCTTCCGCTGTTAGTTCCATGTCCGAGATCATCCCTGTTTCCTGGATATCTTTTCCTGTTTCTTCATCTTGCGTCGGTTTCGGCCTCCGCCTTGAACCTTTTTCCAGAAAAGTTTTTATATCCGGCGTAATGTCGTTTCCCTGCCCGTCCCTTTCTACTGGTATCCGTATCTGCCTGGCTAATCCCACTGTTTTTACAAAGGGCCATTCTTTCTGCGTCTTTGTCAGGAGGCTGCATTCCCGGCATACGCTGTACCACCGGTATTCCTGTCTGTCACGGTTCCTCTCCTTCCGGCTGATTTCTTCATATTTCTCCTGCATCCCGGGATATCTTGGTCTGTAGTTCTCGTCCTCCTTCGTTCTTTTATAGTCTTCTGACATTTCCCCGAAATATTTTACGATCTCCTCATAAGACTGCGGTTGGTTCTTTTTGACCATCAGTACAAAATGCCCCTCTTGGGACAGGATCTGTTCCATGATCTGCGTCTGGGTTCCCACCGCGTCTGCCGTGACGACGCTTCCCTTGATATCCAACAGTTTCAACAACTCCGGTATCGCTTTGATCTCACAGTCCTTATTCTTTATGGGCATCTGCGCTGCCACCAGCCCCGTTGCCGCATCCACCGCATTCAGAATCATCGGTGCCCGGAAATCCTTCACTTTCTCCATTCCAGCCCGCAGTGCCTTCCCGTCAACCGCAAGGTGGATCCCTTTCGTATCCATGATTTCCCCGATCCATTCCATGAATTCCAGCGCAAACAGTTCCTCATCGATCCCTGACAGGAGACGGCATGCTGTGGATGGGGAGGCGATGCCATTCTTTAATGGAAGATATTCCCTCAATTCTTCCAAATGCTTTTTACACCATTTCAGGCTCCGGCGTATGGTCGTCCTCCCCGCCA
>VSOD01000667.1 GCA_009774655.1 Lachnospiraceae bacterium | reverse complement strand
CACATTTCCGTCTGTCTGGAAGCCTCCGCATTGGTGGTATACATCGTCCACCCATTATTGGAATAAGTCGCCACCATCTCACCGTTCTTATCGTAAAACTCTATGTAATCGCTGTTGCCCGATGGCAGTTTCTGATATTTTACTTTCCCTTCCAGCAGCGTCGCCACAAAATCTATGGGCTTAAGCACATTCTGTCTCTTCTTTGAAACAGCTTTCAGTCCGGAAGTGATGATCCCCTTTCTGTCCGGGGACACTTCCGATGTGTAACTTTTCATCAGTCTGTTAAACCCTTCGGATTTGTTCTGGAACTGACCTTTTGCAAAATCCTCATATGCCTGTTCCCTGATCTGCTTCCGGTATTCCTCATCACTGATGCCGCTTTTCTTCTTGGAGAAAACATATTTATCATTGAAGTCGGGCAGATGGATACCGCCTATGCTTCCTGTCCCTGAAAAGTATCTGTTCTGCAATGTACCATTTGACGAATTGACCTGCATTATTTCACCCTCTCCTGTAAATTTCCTAATCTGTCTCTGCGGAGCCTATAAAACTTGCTCCATTTGCAGTATTTTTCTGTGTCCTGCCTGTGTGCTGGTATATTCCGTGATGCTACATTCCCCGCCCTGCTTTTTGATGAGTAAAATAAGGTGAAACCTTATATTTTTTTCATCATCACATACCGCAGTTTTTATCGTTTCTACCACCTCCAGTCTTCAACTAACTTAACGTCTATATTCTCCTTTCAGAAGCGGGATGAGATATTATGATAGACGATCTCAATTTCCCGGATTTTCACCCGCTTTTGCTGTTCGTCGGACGTGTAGGTGTCGGACACCCTGATCTTCTGTACAGCTTATAACTGTCCTGCCATTCTTTCAAATGCAAGCTGTCCGATATTAGAAGTCAGCTCTGACTGATATTAGGTTTATGTTTCAAACAGCCGTTTTGATGCCATGTGCGGTATCCGGAAACGGCATTAAAATGGATATCACGAAGATACCTTTTCCGAATTCTTTATGCACTGCCCCGTTATAGCTATCCACCACATCGCTTACATTCATCAGACCGATACCGTGTTTCTGTGAATCCCCTTTATTCGTACAGCCTTCTGTAAACTTTTCCGCCTTGTCCATACTGTTTTTTACTTCGATCAGGAAACATTTCTTTACAGTTTTCGCCTGGATATTGATAAAACGGCATTCGTCTCCCCGCATCCTTCCACACGCTTCCAGGGCATTATCCAATATATTTCCAAACAATACACACAGGTCAAACTCATTGATGCAACATTCCTTTGGCATCCGCACATCACATTCCCATTTGATATTTTCCCATTCCGCCTGTCTCTGCTTCTGGTACAGGATCGCATCCACCGCCTTATTCCCCGTCAGGTCTCCGGCTGTATCCAGGGCAGTACCCTCCATATTTTTCAGGTAGTCATCCAGCTTCTCCCATTCTTTATTCCGTGACAGCGCCGATAAGGCAATAATATGATTTTTCATGTCATGCCGTAACCGTTCCGACTGTCTGTACTGCTCCGCCAGCATTTTATAAACCGCAATCTGCGAATGGTACCGTCCGCTCTTTTCCTGCTCCAGATAAATCCGGTTCATCCCAAACACATAAAACCCAGCCGCTGCCATAGAAAGGAACGCCAAAACCAAAAATTCAGAATGGCTGAAAATCTGGTCGTAATACAACCCCATGTCGCCCCCGCTTCTGACCATAATTCCATTGCTCGCACCCAGGCTTGCCATATCATACACTGTAACAATTGCAAGCAAAGGAACAGCCAATATGACATACCACTTTCTCGGCTTGCCGCAAAAAACAGGCTCAAGACGTTTGGACATCAAATATATCGCAAATATGGCAAAGCAATAGCCAATACCGCTGACCAGTCCGCCTCCCCAATCTCCAAAAAGCGGTTCCGGAATCTTTTTTACCGTATGTAGAAAAAACAGCATCAGACAGTCTAAAAGAGAAGCGCAAAACTCTGATACCAGCTTTATAACCACTATCAGAATA
>VSOD01000666.1 GCA_009774655.1 Lachnospiraceae bacterium | reverse complement strand
CCCTGCGGGGACGACAACAGCTGCCGGCACATTTCCCGAAACGCCTCTTTGCCGATCCCCAGCTCCTCAAAATTCTGGTAGCGGTTCAGTTTCATAATGTCCGGTTCGCCAAAAAGCAGCCGGGCGCCTGTATACTTTCGGGTCTTGCGGTATTCCTTCGGCGTCATCCCCACATACTTTTGAAATACCCTGTAAAAATTGCTCAGTCCTGTAAAACCGCATTCGTAGGCGATGGCCGAAATCTTTTGGGTTGTCTCCTCGAGACACCTGCACACCGCATTCAGCCGCACCGTCGTGATATATTCGTTTAAAGCGATCCCGACCTGCTCCGAAAAAAGCCGGTACACCGTGGACTCACTTACATGCAGCAACCCGGCAAGCACCCCCGCATTCAATTCCTCCCCAAGATGCTGATTGATATGAGCGGCACAGCTGTCGATCAGCTCATGCCTGCGCTGCCCCTCCTTTTTTCCTTCCTTTTTGTATTTTACCAGCACCATCATAAGCTGATACAGATACATATGATAACAGTTCCAGTTCTGCTCCTGTTGCAGCGGGTGCACAGGAAGCGGCTGATTCCTGCACGCCAGCGCTGTCACGGGCAGATCCGCCGCACACAGCCATGCCATCTCCGACAGGGCCTGCCGGATCAGCCGGACATCCTCCATTTCCACACCGCCCGCTTCCAACGTGGAACAGCAAATGCGCCTGCCCTCCATATCGCCCAGCATTTTACTGTCGATCGAACAGATGATCTGCACATCCCTAGGCTCCCCGTCATAGATCTCGTGACTGACACCGCCGTTTATCGTAATGAAATCCCCTGCCTGCAGCAGGTACGCAGTCCCGTCTGCCCGCACATGCATCTTTCCCTTGACACAATAAAGAATCTCCGCATGGTCATGCCAGTGGACGCCGTTTACCATTACATTGATCACCATCACCGAAACAGGAATCCCCAGCATATCCGCCGCCCTGTTTGCCTCATAATATCCCCTCATATCCATGCCCCCGCTTTTGCCGCCTGCTTCCTGTATGGCTCTTTATCTGTCCTGTGTCTGCTTAGAGATTACTCTATTATAGATCAGTCTGTCCGGATTTTAAATGCTTTCCTGCGGCGACTAACCTTTTTCACCAAAAACTGCTGCCCCCGAACGGCCGGTACACGAACCGTGATAGAATATTGGAAGTTTCTGCGCGAATTTCACAGGTTTTTTACAGAAAAATATAGTATAGTGGACAGTAGAAAAAAGCAGCAAAAATAATAGTAACAACAACAGCAAAATCAAAACAATGGAGGCTTCAAAATGAACGCAAAACAGATCACCACATATGCCATAGGCGGCAAAGCCATCGTAGAAGAGCGCATCCTGTCCGTCACATCAGAAGCGGACGAGGCAAAGCATCTGGAATCCAACGTCATCAACCTTTATCCTGATCTGACTTTTCAGGAGATCGAAGGATTTGGCGGCGCGCTGACAGACACGGTCGGATATCTCTATTCCAAAATGAACGAGACGGATAAGAAACAGTTCCTCGAAGACCATTTCGGGAAGGACGGGCAGCACTACCGTTTCATTCGGATGCATATGGACAGCTGCGACTATTCTCTGGAGGAATATCAGGCAGTGGCGGATCCCATCGCCGACCCGAAGCTGACCACCTTTTCCATTGAGCGCGACCGCACCTATATGATCCCACTGTTAAAAGACGCTATGGCGATGACTGTGGAACCGTTCAGCGTCCTGTTGAGTCCCTGGTCTCCGCCGAAGCAGTGGAAGACACCGCCTGAAGGCATCCCGGTAACGATGATAACGCTGCAGAATGAGACCATCGCGGCAACCCGGTATTCAAAGAAGCCGGTCTGACCGATACCGTGGGCCTCTACATCTGGGATCATAATAAAGAACGGGTCGTTGAATTCGCCCGGGAGATGATCGACGACGAGACTGCCGGGATGATAGAAGGAATCGCCTTCCACTGGTATTCCGGAGACCACTTTGAGTCTCTTGACATGGCGCGCACCCTCTTCCCC
>VSOD01000665.1 GCA_009774655.1 Lachnospiraceae bacterium | reverse complement strand
GCCTTTCACGCATCACGCAGTCCCATTCGTCAATCAGAAAAATAAACTGCCTGTCCGTCTCCACAAATATTTCCCGCAGCGCCACGGCAAGCCCCCTGTCCTGACAGTCTAAAAGCTCTCCATATTCTTTTTTGAGCTCACGCATTACCTCCTCGGTCAGATATTCCGTAACTTTTCCCGGAGCGGCCTCGATCAGGAACTGCTGCATGTTCAACCAGATCACATCATACTGGTTCAAGTGCTGCCGATAAGTCTCCTCTCTCTCGATCTGCAGACCTGCAAACAGATCTGCTGAATCGCAGCCACGGCTGTAGTACGCGGCAAGCATTTTCAGTGCCATGGATTTTCCGAAACGTCTCGGCCTGCTGACACAGATAAACTTCTGCTCTGTATTGATGTACTCATTCGTACAGGAGATCAATCCTGTCTTATCTACATAAATCTTAGAACGAATAGATTCCCAGAATCCCCTGTTTTTCGGATTAACATAAAACCCCATAGTCCAGACCTCCTCTACATTTATCCTGTCAGCGTCCCGCTTCTGTTTAACTGCAGACGCCAGACCGTTCGGTCATACTTAAACCCGACTGTCACTGCATCAACTGAACCACAGCCATATGTCATACTGTCAGTCAGACTCCGTCCACTCCGTTCTCCTGCTCTGCTTCCTCCTTCTTCCGCGTCACATGCAGATATCTGCGCAGTGCGCACAGAATACCCACGCTGATGACCGACACGAAATCATCCACCGGCGTCGTATCACCCAGGATCATATGCCTTGCCACAAGAAAGATCAGCACTTCCATGACATTGTCGGAATTCGGCCGGCACAGCATCTGCAGGAACTCAATACCAATGACGATCACAAAGACGTCCTCCAGAAAAGGCTTAAACGCCGAAGTGTCCACCGCCAGCGAATGAAAGATCTCGAAATCCTTCAACAGACTGTAGACGGACAACAGAATGCCGAACAGCACGATAACTGCCATCACGCTCTCCAGCGCTTCACCCGTCCGCTGAATATTTTTCTTAAATCTGCTCATAAATCGTTCCATAAAAATCACCCATCCCTAATCCGCTGCAGCTACATTACTGCTTCCACAATTTCCAATTTCTTCGTCCGGAAACTAACAGATTGCCGGCACCGTCCCTCCGTATTGAAAAAACGCTGCATTCTTACCTCTCCGTAGATATGATTTCCTGATACGATTTCATTCTATCATTATCTATCGGGGATGTAAAGAAAACAGCGTTTTTCGGCGGATACACCCGGCCTGAAACCGTAAAGTTACCGGCCGGATGCCCCGCAGCAGGGTGCAGAGCATTGTGAATAGTAACGGCCTGTCAGTCCGTGGACCTCAGCCGCTCCACCAGACTGTCCTTCTCCAGATTGTGGAAACACAGATAAGGAACAAACACGGCAAACAGAAGCAGCAGCGGCGTACAGATCACCAGCGGCAAAAGCGTAAACCTAAAGGTCGTAAAGCCGCCCTCCACCATGGCCCGCACACCGATCCCCACCGCCAGGGAGCTGATCACATAGGTACACAGCAGCGTAATCCATGCATAATCCATTCCCTCCCAGACGAGCAGTTTACATAATTGCGGCTTCGTCATGCCCACGCTCTGCATCATGGCAAACTCTTTTCTTCTGGACACAATGGAAGTGACCATGGAATTGATAAAGTTCAGCACACCTACCAGAGCGATCACGATGCTCACCACATTGCCCATCACCGCACTGGACCTTGTCTCACGGCGATACTGCGCGGCTTTGGAAGCCCGGGTGGTAAGCGGGATGTTCTCTCCCGTCTCTGCACTGTAGCGGTCCAGCATTTCCTGGGCAGCATCCAGATGCGCATCCTCCACGTCAAAGAATACTTTACGCGGTGTATTCTGGGGCCAGCGTGCCCGGAAAGTTTCCATAGGCACGATAAATTCCAGATAATGCCGGTCCTTATTTTCTGCGCCTCCCTCTTTTGCCCCTTCCGTAACGACCGAGAATTCGTCGAGCACCGCCATGATGGTATATTCCGG
>VSOD01000664.1 GCA_009774655.1 Lachnospiraceae bacterium | reverse complement strand
CCTCGGAACCTGCCTGTGTAAAACGGAAAATATTGTCAATGAAAAGCAGCACGTCCTTACCGCCCTTGTCACGGAAATACTCTGCCATCGTCAGACCGGTCAGACCCACTCTCATTCTGGCTCCCGGCGGCTCGTTCATCTGTCCAAACACCATCGTTGTCTTATCAATAACGCCCGACTCTCTCATTTCGTGGTACAGGTCGTTACCTTCTCTTGTACGCTCTCCAACACCGGTGAACACGGAATAACCGCCGTGCTCTGTCGCAATATTACGGATCAGCTCCTGGATCAATACGGTCTTACCTACACCCGCACCGCCGAAAAGTCCGATCTTACCACCCTTCTGGTAAGGGCACAGCAGGTCAACGACCTTGATACCCGTCTCCAGAAGCTCCGTCTCCGTAGCCTGCTCCTCGAATTTCGGTGCAGGTCTGTGGATCGGCTCATAGAATACGTCCGTGGGCGCCTCGATATTGTCGATCGGCTGTCCCAAAACGTTGAAGATACGTCCCAATGTATTTTCACCGACAGGAACCGTGATCGGAGCGCCTGTAGAAACCGCATCCATACCTCTCACGAGTCCGTCGGTAGAACCCATAGCGATACATCTTACCGTATCGTCACCCAGATGCTGTGATACCTCCACGACCAGTTCCTTACCGTCTTTCAGAGGAATTTTGATCGCGTCATTGATTTCCGGCATATTGCCTGCCGAAAATTTTATATCAAGTACGGCACCGATGATCTGAGTGATTTTTCCAAGATTTTCACTTGTCTTAACTTCTGCCATCTCTCTTTCCTTTCACTCATTTTTATTCATCAAACTCACAGTTGTGCATTCTTCCAATTCTTATGAGATTGCATTTGCACCTGCGATAATTTCTGTTAATTCCTGCGTAATAGATCCCTGACGTGCTCTGTTGTACATCAGGGATAGCTGATCTATCATTTCCTCAGCATTGCTTGTTGCGGAATCCATCGCCTGCATTCTCGCACCGTTCTCACTGGCCGCAGCTTCTACCAGGCCCCCGTAGATCAGGCTGGTAACATACTTCGGGATGATCATATTAAGCGCCTCTTCGTCTTCCGGCTCAAAATTCATCATCGCCCGGCTGCCTGTGCTCTGTGCACTCTCTTCCTCTTTCGCCGCTTCCACGGGAAGCAGCTTAAGCAGTGTCGGCTCATGCACGACAGTGTTCTTAAACCCGGTATAGGCCAGATAGATCTCGCCGACTTCGCCGTCCGCATAGGATTTCAGCAGCTGGTCGGTAATCGCCATCGCATCCACATAGGAGGGCTCCTCTATGATATCCGGATCGTCCGCTACAATGTGGTAGCCGCCCCTCTGCAATGCATCCTTCCCCTTCTTGCCGATCGCATAGATCTCCAGATCTTCCTTCCGGAAATCCCCCTTCGTGATCAGCTTGATGACGTTGGAATTATAGCCGCCTGCAAGACCTCTGTTGGAAGTGATCACGACCACTGCCTTCTTACCGGACTGTCCTGCTCTCAGATACGGATGATTCAAGCCTCCGGTCCGCGCAAGCATGGAAGTCACCGTCTCGTACATACAGTTGAAGTATGCCTTGGACTGCTCCGCACGCTGTTTTGCCCTCTGCAGCTTAACGGTAGAAACAAGTTTCATGGCTTTGGTAATCTGCTGAGTACTCTGAATACTGCCTTTACGCCTTTTAATGTCTCTCATTGAGGCCATAGCGTCACCTACTTCTTTCTTTTTCTACTCTATTAAAACTTAAACTGCGCCTTGAACTCTTCTACCGCTTTCTTAAGCTTCGCATCCGTCTCATCGGAAATCTGCTTCTCCTGTGCGATCGCATTCGGCACCTCAGGATATTTGGTATCCAGGAATTCGAACAGTTCCTGCTCAAATCTGGTAACATCCTCTACCGGAACATCGATCAGGTACTTGTTCGTCACCACGTAAATGATGATAACCTGATACTGTACCGGCTGTCTATTATACTCTTCGGACGCGGCGGCAGGGTGGGGGGGTGGAGGGGGGAGGGGGGGGGGGGGGGT
>VSOD01000663.1 GCA_009774655.1 Lachnospiraceae bacterium | reverse complement strand
TTTTGCGGATTGAATCATCGAATTAATTCCCTCGCAAATGGCATTGGTAAGGCGATTATCAAAATAATTCATAATAATCAGTATGCATGTTTTGTCTGTCGATATCGGCATTTGCACGGGAATTGGAGTCGGTGTTTATACAGGCCAGAGGCTGATATTCCGGAAGAAGCTATTAATGTGAACGCAAGCGAACTATATATGGGGCAGGGGGTAATTTAGGTGAGAATTCAACAGACGTCTTTTTGTGAAAGAATTAACTTGCTGGATACAGAAGAAAAACAAACAGTTCTAAAAAATATGCAGGCTATGCAAAAACATCCGGTTATGACGGATGCGATTGAGGTAGAAATATCAGATGAAGGGCTCAAGGCGTTGAGAAAGAGAGTAAATGAATTGCAACCGGCTATGGATTATACCGATCCCAGAGAAATGCCGAGAGTAGAAACAAACGAGGTTGAATTTGACTACTACATGACAATGAGGCAGATGAGTGCTCAGGAAGGATATAATAACACTGAGGAGGCCATGGAATCTATCATGGAATCTTATGAAATTCTTTATAATCAGATCGTCGATGCGCATAAATATGGAGACCGTCTGGTTTCCTATGAAATTATGGGAGACAAAACATTAACTCTTGAGGAGGATTTAGCGGAACTGGATAAAGCATTTGAAAGGAGTCTGGGAGACTTGCAGGGATTCATTGTCTGTACGCAGACAAGTAGTATATTATGGCTTGACCGTAAAAATAGAAACGAGGGGTATCATTATTCGGAAAAAGAGTATGCGGATGTGGCTGTCACAATGATGAAATTGGCTCGCAAGAACTTTTTAACATCATTTGATAGTAAAAATTACCAAAAGGGAGATGGAAAATGGATAGTTTCAGATATTATACATAAAGATACTGGCTTTATGGCGGATACTAAAAAGCTGTTTTCTTAATATCAACACGCAGAAAAACCGGTAGGAAAAAGTCCTTATGAATGGAACTCCAAAAGACAATGGTTCGATTGCATAATGAACATAGAACTTGGAAACAGAAGCCTGCGGGTTGATGCACCGTACTAAAATCCCAAAAAGAATCAAAAGTTTCAGATATAATGGCACATTTGCAGCTATGTAATTGACAAGGAGCACTGACTGTAGGATATCACAGGCAGTGCTCCTTTTCTAGACGCCGATTATTTGCGGCTAATATCCTTTCTGCTTAAAATTTGAAATGGAAGCAAATCCAGTAAAATATTTTTTGCGAAAAGATTCGGATATTCAGTTGATTAAAATTTTGAATAATTTATTATCACAGAAAAGATATTGTTTCATAAAAGATTGTCTGGTATATTATGTATAAAGACAGAAAAAAATAACAATCTAAAAAGAGAGCATGTATTGACAATTTCGTGATAATCATTATACTGAAATACAACAGTAGTTTACAAAGGAGGATACTATGAGATTTGTCAATACACCTTATGATGACGTATTCCGTACACTGATCAATGACTGCAGCAGTCTGATTATACCCATGATCAATGAAGTTTTCGGTGAGCGGTATACGGGGAAGGAAAAGATCGTCTTTTCACCAAATGAACACTTTATGAACCGTCAGGACGGGGAAGAAGGAGAACGGGTATCAGATACGAGTTTTAAGATAATAGCAGGGACAGAGTCAAAGAAGTACCATTGGGAATGCCAGAGCAGTGCAGACAGCAGTATGCTGGTCAGGTTTTTTGAGTATGATACCCAGATCGCATTGGATGAAGGGGAGATAAAGAAAGATGTCCTTACTGTAACATTACCGAATTCTGCGGTATTGTTCCTGCGATGTGATGATGCGACACCAGACCGGATGAAGATAGAGATCATCACACCCGGCGGCACGGTCAGTTATCCTATCCCTGTTATGAAATCGCAGCAGTACGGCATAGATGAAATCTTTGAGAAAGGACTGCTGTTCCTGATCCCGTTCTATATCTTTTCTCATGAGAGCCGTTTTAAAGAATATGATGTAGATAAGGATAAGTTAAAAGAGTTACAGAGAGAATATAAG
>VSOD01000662.1 GCA_009774655.1 Lachnospiraceae bacterium | reverse complement strand
AATTTTTCAGCGTTTTTATCAGCTTGTCATTATCCCGCTGATGCAATCCGATACTGGGCTCATCCAGAATATAGCACACTCCCACCAGACCGGAACCGATCTGGGTCGCCAGACGGATCCGCTGCGCCTCACCGCCGGAGAGCGATCCTGTGGCCCTTGACAATGACAGATAATCCAGCCCTACTTCCATCAGGAAACCGACTCTGGCCCGAATCTCTTTCAGAATCCTTCTGCCGATCAGCTGTTGCTGCTGTGTCAGCTCCATATCCCCGATAAAAGCATGCAGTTTCATGATGGACATGGAAGTGATCTCATAAATATTCTTATCACAGACGGTCACGGCCAGGGATTCCTTTTTCAGACGCATGCCGCCGCATTCCTTACAGGGCGTGATGCGCATGAAGGACTCATACTCCTGTTTGATCATGTCCGAACCCGTCTCCCGGTATTTCCGTTCCATATTTTTGATCAGACCTTCGAAGGCAATAGGATAGACCCCCTTCCCCCGCTGTCCTTCGTAGTAAACGTCCACTTTCCTGCCATCCGTACCATAACAGATCGCATCCTGCGCCTTCTGCGGCAATTCCTCAAAAGGCGTGTCCATACTGAATTTGTATTCTTTGGCCAGCGCCTGCAGAAGCGCGTTGGTAAAACTGCCCTTGTCCTTGCTGGACTGCCATCCCATCACGGCAATGGCGCCATCGTTTAAACTTAAGCTCCTGTCCGGAATCATCAACTCCAGATCAAATTCCATCTTATACCCCAGTCCGAAGCATTCCGGACAGGCCCCGAAAGGATTGTTGAAGGAAAAACTTCTCGGTTCGATTTCGCTGATGCTGATCCCGCAGTCCGGGCAGGCAAAGCTCTGGCTGAAATTGATCGGCTCGCCGTCGATCACATCCAGTATCATCAGCCCTTCCGCCAATGCAAATACACTCTCGATGGAATCGGTCAGACGTCTCTCAATCCCTTCCTTAACTACCAGCCGATCCACAACGATTTCTATGTTATGCTTGATATTCTTCTCCAGCTTGATCTCTTCCGACAGTTCATACAGATTCCCGTCTACGCGCACGCGCACATAACCGCTGCGCTTGGCCCGGTCAAACACCTTGGCATGTTCACCCTTTCTTCCCCGCACCACCGGTGCCAGAAGCTGAAGCCTCGTCCCCTGCGGAAGCCCCATGACCTGATCCACGATCTGATCCACCGTCTGCCGTCTGATCTCCCTGCCGCACTTCGGACAGTGCGGAATGCCGATCCTGGCATACAACAGCCTGAAATAATCATAAATCTCCGTCACCGTTCCCACCGTAGAACGGGGATTCCTGTTGGTCGATTTCTGGTCAATGGAAATGGCCGGGGAAAGCCCTTCGATCCGCTCCACATTCGGCTTCTCCATCTGCCCCAAAAACTGCCTTGCATAAGAAGACAGGGATTCCATATATCTTCTCTGCCCCTCCGCATAGATGGTGTCAAAGGCAAGCGAGGACTTCCCGGACCCGGACAGCCCCGTAAGCACCACAAACTCATTACGCGGAATATCCACGTCCAGTGATTTCAGATTATGTTCATTCGCACCCCGAATCTTGATGTATTCCCGGGGACGCATCTTTACCGTATCTGCCATAATTTCCTCCATGTTTTTAGTCTCTGTGCATATTTCTATTTGTATTTATCGTTAACGACTCAGAAATTTTGCTTTTGGCCCTGCAATGAATGACGCTTTACATTTTGCCTGTTACTCTTTGTCAAAATCCCGCAGCTTCCCTTTCAATTCCACCATCCTGTCGCGCAGTTCTGCAGCCGCCTCGAAGTTCAAGTCTGCAGCCGCCTTCTTCATCTGCTTCTCCACATCCTTGATCAGCTTCTCCAACTCCTGTCTACTCATAGATTCAGGATCCTTCTCAAACTTCCGTTCTTCTTTGGCGATCGTCCGGGAAATACTGATCAGATCGCGTACCGCCTTCTTGATCGTCTGCGGTGTGATGCCATGCTCCTGATTATAGTGCTGCTGGATCTCCCGTCTGCGGTTCGTCTCCGTGATCGCC
>VSOD01000661.1 GCA_009774655.1 Lachnospiraceae bacterium | reverse complement strand
TACAATCTTTTAGAGGAATCTGACATCTACACTTCACAACATATCACATCATTCATGTAGGATGCCGCCGTATCAAGCAGTCTGTAACCGGTCTTTATCGCGTCATATACAACCTGCTCGCACTGCGCCGCATCCGGAATCTGGAATACGCCAAATCCCTCAAGCGGCATTTTTGTTCCTGTGTTCAGTGTTAAAAATTCCATGATATTTTCCTCCTGTCATATGATTCTTGTTTAGAGAGTCCCTTATGTTCTGCATGCGGAAAATACAGAATCAGTTTACCAGTGCGGTAAAGGTAAACTGGATCAGTTTCCATTCCCCGTTCCGGTTTTGGTAAACCTCCGTGGTCATAAAATGGTGGGTAGTCTCTTTACCGCCCAAAAGCAGACTGTAATCCACATCTGTCATGCAGACAGAGGTATCGCCCCATTCTCTGACTTCCTGCCCGTGAATATCAATTTGTGTCGGCTGAAAAAGCTTTTTGTCAAAAGCCTCCATTTCTTCATCCAGACCACAGCTCATGCCGATGTGGACAAACCAGCAGTCCGGATCACAGGCTTCGCGCATTCCTTTGGAATCCGCCTTCTCTAATGACTGCCAAAATTTTTGTGACTGTTCGATAACTTTGTCTTTCATGCTTCTCCTCCTGCAAAAATGCCGTAATGCTACAACGGGTATTTTCCTCGTTATTTCTCCATATTGTCTTCCCAAAACCGAACCGCACTGTCAAACCAGCCTTCCGCCACGGTTCCCTCTCCCAGTCCGAATCCATGCGGCAGTCCCTCAAAAACCTCTATCTCAGCATTCGTCCCCTGCGCCTGTATCCGCCTGATCCGTTCTTCCATAGTCCCGTAATAAGCAATCCCGTCACTCGTACCGACACACGCATAAGTAGGCGGTTCTGCTCCTGTCACCTCTGACAACCCCGTATACTGCATGATAACGGCGCCCGGTCTCGGATAATCCACCTCGCCAAATGCAGCCGTTCCATAGCTTCCAATCCATGCCGCCATGCGCGCGCCCGCAGAGCCGCCCCAAAGGGAATAATCGGACACGTCCACTCCCAATTCTTCCGCATTTTCATGGATAAAAGCGATTGCCCTCGCCAGATCCTCGCAGGCCGTCTGCGCGCCTGGGCGATAGATGAGCGCAAAGGCATTATAGCCCTTTTTCGACAACTCCAGCGCATGGGGAAAACTGTCGTGCATGGCGGCCACATAAGTAAATCCGCCGCCCGCATTGGTAACGGCAAATTTTTCACCGGGCGTTCCACGGAAAAAGAACAGTCCGGTATCCTCTTTCGCCGGGTCCGCTGCCTTTTCCTCCTCCGTGTAAATGTCATAAAAAATCTGTTCTCCCGATGCCGCCTGTTCTCTCAGATAATTTGCTATCTCAACCGTCCTGTCGGGACTGACATAGGAATACCATGTGAGGATATTTCCCACATCCCCCAAGGTCAGGCTGTCACTGATCGATCTGTCTGCCGGAAAGATTAGTCGTCCATAATCCCCAAACACCGGATCATGGATCACATCCCACACCTTTGTATCCGCCGTAAACACAGTCTCATTTCCTCCTGCCACACCCTCGTTCTCTATCACTTCACCACTGTTTTCCGTCAACGTACCGCCAGTCCCGGACAGCGACTCCTCATCTTCCACAAGCTCAATGGTAATGATATCTTCATATTCCTCAAGCATGGAAGCATCTGATGTCATCTTCCCGATTGGTACAACAGGCACCACCGTTTCCCTGCGGCTTGCCTCGTAAATCATCGCAATGGACGGTCCTTCATCCCAATAGGCCAGCGAACCCGGTTCATATCCGTATCCCGGCGTACCTTTCTGTTCAATCTGTTCCGTCAAGTCAAAGGCTCTTGCAAACCCCGGCGCGGCATGCCATGTTTCTGTTGTGATTGGGAGCATTTCGGCAAATCCCTGTGCTGTCGAATTATCATATAATACGCCGTCTAAAACCGTATCTCCCAACCTTATGCGGATGGCGCACATGACCTCCTGCTCCGGCAGTTCCTCCGCCGGTCCCGTCTGCACGGAA
>VSOD01000660.1 GCA_009774655.1 Lachnospiraceae bacterium | reverse complement strand
GCCGCAAGCTCTGCCGGCGGATAAACCGGAACGCCCCCGATCTGCGTATTCCACTTGTCCGGATCATTGTCTATGAATCCGGCGATCTCACAGTCCCGTCCAAACTGCGACAGAAAAGCCCGTCCGAACTGTCCCGTCCCGAACAGATAGAGCCTGCGGTTTTGCGTTCCCTTAAAAATATCCCGGAAGATCCGGTCGTACTCCTGTGCCGCATAATTCATGCGCTGGCGGTTGGCATGAATCGTACCCGCATTCTTCCGCACCGCCCTGTGATACGCCCGCAAAGTCCTGTCATTTCTCAATTCGTTTAAAAAGCGGCTGTTAAATCCGGAAAATAACTGCCGGCATTGATTCAGACCATAGCGCTCCCGCAGCCGTTCCTCCGGCAGAATGCGCTCCAGCTCCCAGTTCCCCAGATAGAGGGTGGTCAGCGTCCTGAGCAGGATCGACTTCGCCGGCAGATTCTCCACGTACATCTCCTGATCATAGAACAGATAATCCTCCCCGTCGTAAAAAGCATTCAGCGGTATCAGGTCGATATAGCCCCTTTTCAAGATCACACCGATGCTGTCCCGCTCCTTCGCCGTTCCAAAAGCCAGCTTCTTCCACTGGTCTTTCAAGGAATCGTCGGGCGTCTTTTCCTCCCAGCCCGGAGCATAATTCTCCCAGTCGATCTCCTCATAGGCTGTATGCTCCGAAGAATGCAGGATAATCTGCCAGAACCGGTCCAGCTCCTGCAGAAAACGCTCCTGATCCTTTGTGGACAGCTCCCGCAGAAAGGAAAGGGCCGAGCGTTCCTTTATAAAAGGCATGACACATGCGTCATTTTCCAGTTCCATGGGCACCATCCGCACACCATGGCGTTCCAGATCAGCCGCATTCTCCTTAAGCGCCTTCCCCTTCTGCATCCCTTCCCTGTAGACAGGCTTTTTTACCACACGACCATCCCTGCGGATCATGGTGAACATGGCGTTCTCCCGCCCCCTGTCCATGGAAACGGTAATCTGATTTATGTCGGAAAGCCCGCCGTCAAGCGCGCACTCTATAAAGAATGCGTTGGCCATGGGATGGAACATCCCGTTGTCAAGCAGCGCACCGTACAGCAGTTCCTCCTCCAGAAATACCGTATCCGCACAATGATACTGCGGAAAAATCCGGATGTCCAGCTGTTCCCCCGGCGTAAAATCATCGGCGAACATGATCTGCGGCCTCTCCAGCACAGGAAATACCGAGTAGAACCTGTAATGCAAAAACCCGGCTTCCCGGAGCATCTGCCTGATCTCCGCTTTCGCGTAACTGCGGCCTTTCCGGCGGTCAAAAGCAGACGCCTCCGCCCTGACATACCCCTCCACGCCGTCAAAACTCCGCCCCGTATAGGGATCTTTGTCCCCGCAGAAATACCGGATGCCCAGACGATTGTTCATCCCCAAAAACAACCTGCCATGTTCCTTTAGCAGCAGCCTCGCTTTTCGCAAAATCTCCGTGGCCTCTTCTATGTTTCCGGTCTGTTCCATCGCCGTGATGATTATGATGTGGTCATACCGCTTTAAGGAAGGGTTTTCCTGTCCGCTCCCACCTGCAATCATATTCTCTTCCATGCAGATATTGCCGGCAGACCTCCGCCCGGCTGCTTCCACGCAATCTGCCGTCATGCCGATTCCACGCAGTCCTGCCGCTTCCACACGGTCCACCGTCATGCCGCTCTCCCGCAGGGCTTCTTCCACCGCCCGGTCAAGTTCCGTATTCCCGGTGATATAAAGCGCACACTGATCCGACCTGAACGGACACCACTTGACCAGCCCTTTGGGCAGTTCTGCGATCAGTTCCTGCGGGGTTATTTTTTCTTTCTCTGCTCTGTACAATGTTCTTCCCTTACTTTCCTTAAAGTTGTGATCTGTATTTTTGTTTGTATTTCTGTCTGTATTTCCATTCATATTGCTATTCATATTTCCATTTATATTGCTATTCGTATTTCTATTTTTGAATCCGGCATGTATAGTTAACGACATTAGAAATTTCGTTTTCGGCCTTGCAGGAGCTACCGTATATGGCTTC
>VSOD01000066.1 GCA_009774655.1 Lachnospiraceae bacterium | reverse complement strand
CTTCCCGTGTCTCCGCGATCGTGGCATCCCCTATGACCTGCGCATATTTATATACCGTATTGAAATCGAAGATAAAGATCCCCTGCGGAAAAAGGTAATTATTGACCAGTCGGAAGGTCTGCACGATCTCCTCCTCTTCCAGCAGATAGTTGACCGAATCGCAGACACTGATCACGGCGCCGACTGTACCGTACAGTTCAAATGTCCGCATGTCCTGCAGCAGATAGAGGATATCCAGCCCTGCGCTGTCTCTTTTCTCTATGGCAATCTGCAGCATCTCCTGCGCGTTATCTATCCCGATCATATCATAGCCCTGTGCGGCCAGAAGCTGCGTCAGCGTGCCCGTACCACAGCCCAGATCCAGAATGGTATTCTGCTCCTGACGCAGATTCTCTTTTATGACATTATCGTCAGTTTCTATGGCATAATGATTACCCGTGCCTTTGCCGTCCGCCGGGACGGTGCCGGACGACACAGAATCCTGCCCGCCTCCCCGGTGTTTTTGCAACAGCGCCGGCAAAAAGCGGCTCCACTCCTCATAGGGCGTGTCATCCATAAACGTATCGTATACCTGTGCAAATCCTGTATATGCTTCCATGGTCAAATTCCTGTCGCGATTGATAAAAGCACCTTCCATCTACCCGGAGATGCAAGGTGCATAAACAACTTTATTTCTTATTATCGTAAAACTGCGGACTCACATAATTGAGACGGTTCATATTGTTATAATAGTTCCTGGCCGCTTTGTTCTGGGAAGCGCCGGTGCCGATGGCAACCCGCTTCCTGTTAAACTGGTTCTCCGCCAGCATCTTATTGCGCATATTGCCTGCATTCAGCGTCACGATCTTGTCTGTGATCTGCTGAATCAGCTCTTTCATGCGTATGATCTCCATGCGGTAACGCGCCTTGTCCCGGAGCAGTTCCTCCCGCACCCTGTCATAGACAGTTTCAAAACCCTGATCCAGTTTGTCCAGTTCTTCTATGTAGAAGCCCTGCTGGTTGATCGCCTCATCAAAGGCATCCATATCCAGATCTTCTTCTTTCAGAAGCTCTTCCTGCACACCGTTCTGCCGGATCATATCGTCAAGCAGCTTCGTCTTCTTCTCCAGACTCTGTAATAATATCTGTGCACCGCTCTGGCTCATAAACATACCCCTTTATATCCTGCTGTAACAGCCAACTGTCTGTTACGCCTTATTGCACTTCTTCATAACTTCCTTCCAGGTATCCCGGAGGCTTCTAAGATGTCCGTTCACCTCTTCCAATATCTCCTTGTCCTTCCTGACATTGGCCTCGAACAGACGACGGAGCACATAGACATAGATTCTGTCAAAATCTTCCGCCACCTCATACTGACGATCCAGCGTATTACGAAACTCTTCGATGATACGCTGTGTCTTCATGATATTGTTGTGTGCTTTCTCCATCTCATTATTCTCAATCGCCATGATGGCAATGTTACAAAATTTGATCGCGCCCTCGTATAGCATCAAAGTCACTTCCGCCGGTGTGGCTGTCAATACTTTATTTCTCTGATACTGTTCATAGGGATTCTGTACTGGCATATGATTCTTCCTCCTGCATTTAAAGGTCTATAGTTTAATAATACAGTTGACTGCGCGGCCTGTCAATATTTTAAATCAATACACCGTATCGGAAAAGTCCCTGCACAGGCGCTTTCGATACGGTGTACCTGACAGCACATCAATGCGCCGCCTTCATATACCTTTTGTTATGTGGTTTACTATATGTTATGTCTGTCAGGCTGGACAGACGGCGGTTTTCCGCTCCGTCATCAGCTTATCAGCCGCCGAGCATACCGGATACGGCATTGTTCTTGGACTGCAGCTTCGCCATGGCCGTCTCCATCGCCGAGAACTTCTTATACCAGTTATCAATCAGGGCATTCAGCTTGGTCTCTTCCTTCTTGATCCTGTCGGTATAATCTTTATATTCCTTCTCCATCGTCTTATCGTTGTAGACGGTAAAGGCGCTGCTGGTATCCTTGATGGCCTTCATCTTATCCGTCAGTGTATCATAAAGATTCTTGGACAGTCCTGCAAAGAATTTCTGTACGGTCGCCGGATCGGATGCGATCATGGCGCGCAGCTTATCATCATTGTTCGCCACAGCCGGATCGTCTTTGTCACCGTCGATATGGTAAGCGCCTTTCTCGTTATCGGCCGCATTGAAATACCCCAGTGTATTGATACCGAAATCAGACAAATACATCTTCCTGCCGTTTACGGTAGCGCCCTGCATCAACGCATTCTTCATGGCATCCGTCACGTTACGCAGCGTGGAATCTCTGCGCAGCAGAGAATCCTTGATCTTCTTCTCCCACTCCTCGATCTCGGCATCCGCCAGCCCCTGCTTCTCCTCGGACAGAAGCGGCTCATAGCCCTTTGAAGAATCCGCATTGTACAGGCCGTCCATCTCATTGATCAGCTTATTGTACTCGGTGAAGAAGTTCTTGATCATATTGAAGATCTCGTCGGTATCCTCTGCGGTGGTCAACGTGATCTCTTCCGAGATCTCCTGCTGTACCGTGATGGTCATACCGTTGATCTCGAAGGTGTTCTTGCTGCTTGTATATTCTACGCCGTTCAGATCGATCACAGCGTCACGGCCGTCGATCTTGGTGGCCAGCCCCAGCGCTTCCTTCTCAGCATCGGAAAGAGTTTCATAATCCGCCGCATCCTTCAGATACTGCTCTGCCATCGCTATTTTATCATCAAAATAACCTGCTATCTCATCCTTGGCTTTCTGGGTAGCCTGCAGCTTCTTATCGGCATCCAGGACCGGCTCGCCGGTGGTCGGATCGACTTCATAGTAGGATCTGTTATCGGCGATCGTCTCCTTGTTGGCCTCTATCGCATTCTGGATATTGGCAACACCCTTGACATAACTGTAGTGAGCGTTCTTCTCATTGAAAGCTTTCTGAGCATCGGTTACTTTCTCGCTGGCCTCCGTCACTGCTTTCTCTGCCAGTTCAATGTCAACCTCTGTGGCAGTATTATTCTTTTTCAGTTCCGCCAGCTCCTCCTGCGCCTTTTTCAGGGCATCCTTCGCATCGTCCAGCGTCTTCTTGAGGCCGCCGACCCGCTCCATGACCGGTTTGCCGTCATCATCCAGTACCGGCTTGCCATCCTTATCCAGCTTGGGTGTCTCGGGGCCGTACAGTTCTTCATATAAAGCATCGGCCTGGGCATTGACCTTATCCTTGTCGTTCTCGTCATAGTCGATCTGATATTTGCTGTTCTCGTCATTATCTTTGAACAGCGCATCCAGACGCTTCTGATATTCCTCATTGGCTTTCAACAAAGAATCCGTGCTGGCCTTCTTGGCAGCGATCAGCCTGGCAATCTCTTTAGCCTCTGCATCTCCACGGGCTGTCAGATCCGTTTTATAGCTGGCCCACAGCTGATACTCTTTATACTCGTTACTTGTCGTGTCATAAGCTGCTACCAGGCCCAGCTTGCCGAGAATATCCTTACCGCCGGCATCATTGCTCGTGATCGTAAAATCAGCCGTCGCGCCGGAGTTCTTGGCATTTATATAAAATCTCTGGTTCTTGGCATCAAAGCTCGCCGAAAGGCCTGCCGCATTCAGCTGGTTTACCACGTCGGATATCTTCATATCCTCTTTGAGCGTGATATCCGTGGATCTGCCGTTCACTTTCACACGGAAGGAACCTTCTCCGGAAAATCCCATATCCTTTAATTTCGTCATCGCCGAAACCTTGACGTCATTTCCGTCTTTATCTTTAATCGGAGCAAGCTTGCCGCCGGTCAGATACCCCTGCTTCGCCAACTGCCCGATCTTCAAAGTCTGCACGCTGTTCGGCGCGTCTGCCGAGGTGACGATGCTTACCGCATTGGGATGCGATACCTTCGTCGATTTCCGCATATAAGAACCTTCAAAGCGCATATTGTCCAGTATGTTCGTGTAAAAACTGTAAATCTTCGTGTTCAGGGCCTTCCATGCATCCTGCTTCCAGCTCAGTTTGGTCTGCGCCTTCACGAGTTTGTTCTTCTTAACGCTCTGCGCAGAGGCAAGTTCGCTGATGATACTCTCCGTATCCAAACCGGAATACATACCCGTAATTCTGATAGCCATTTTCGTTTCCTCCTAAATGCTGTCTGCCATCTCCTGTTGCAATACTATAGTTTCTCATCTACAAGGATACCTGCCATCTCCCAGATGCTCGCGATCATGTCGAGCGTCTTCTCCGGCGGAAATTCTTTCAGAACCTCCTTCGTATCCTTATCCAGTATCTTGATCATGATCCTGTTCGTCTTCTCATGAACGCCGAACACCGCTTCCGCATTGGTATTGCGGATCTTCTTGTTCATGTCTGCGATCATCTTCTTCAGGCTGTCCGGCATCCCGGGAACCTGTGCGTCCATTTTCTCCTGCTGCTGCTCGCTGCCGTTGCCTTCGCTGCCTGCCTGCTCGTCTTCGGCCTGCACTTTGGTCACGGATGCAGTGGTCGCATCAACATTGACTGTCTGTCCGTCCTCGGGAACTTCCGTGTTCACCTGTGTTACTGTCTGCGGTTTTACAGCCGCCTGTGCCTGATAGGTCATAGCACTGTTTAATGGTTCGATTGCCATTGCCGATCACCTCCATGTGATATAGTATACTTTATAGAATCGTCTATTGATAACGTCCGTTCCTCTCCAGTATACAGCGTCCTTCGTGATCAGGGCAGATTTCGGGGCACAGTCGCAGAGAGTTACCACGTGATCTTTGATATATATATCGGAAAAATGAAGAATATGTTTAGGGCAGCTGATACAAAACGGGCACTATTATGTTACAATATCATCATGTTTCACAACAAAAAACCATCGCTGGTCAGAACGGAGGCCCCTATGGAAATCTTATTTTACCGCTACAACAACATCTGTGAACCCGATCTTATCCAGACCTTCACCGATTTCGGCATCACGGTCTGCACGGAAGAAACAGAAATGACCGATAAACATGTCTCGCCGCAGCAGTGCGCCCTCCGGCTCACACAATGGCTGACGGAGCATTCTTTCGCTTTCGTGTTCAGCATCAATTTCTTCCCGGCGATCTCCTATACCTGCAATCGCTTCAAGGTGCCCTACGTATGCTGGAGCGTGGACTCTCCCGTGCCGGAGCTGTTCTCCAACGCCCTGAAAAACGAGTGGAACCGCATTTTCTTATTCGACCATGCACAGTATCAGTCGTTTCATCCGGTAAACCCCGGACGGATCTTCTATCTGCCCCTGGCCGCAAACGTAAAGCGCTGGGAAAGGGCCGTGCTTGGCATGACGGAAAAGGATTTTGCCGGATATGGCGGCGACGTCAGCTTCGTAGGTTCCCTCTATACGGAAAAATGCCGCTACGACAGGCTGCTCCATGCACAGCCGCTGCCTGCCGGGACAGACGCTGCCGCCGCTGCCTGCACCGGCCTTTCAGAGCACACCCGCGGCTTTGTGGACGGACTGATCGAGGCACAGCTTAAAGTATACGGCTGTAATTTCATCGCCAATGCACTGACGGACCGTGTCATCCGTGAGATCACAGAGGTCGATCCGGATTTTTACAGAGGCGGCGACACTTACACGGACACCGGACGCTATCTGACCGCACACCAGTATATCGGCATAAAACTGGCGGCCGTCGAGCGGGAGCGGACGCTGAACCGGCTGGCGGAGCATTTTCAGGTCAATCTCTACACCCGCAGCGATACGTCGGCGCTTCCCAAAGTACACTGCAAAGGGCCTGCACTGACACTGACCCAGATGCCCAAAATCTTTCACGCAAGCAGGATCAATTTAAACATCACCATGCGCCCCATCGAGACCGGCCTCTCCCAGCGGATTTGGGACGTGCTGGGCTGCGGCGGCTTCCTTTTGACCAACTGGCAGGCTGAGATCCCGGAATATTTCGAGATCGGACGGGAACTGGAAACCTACGAGTCGATGGAAGAACTGGAACAGAAGGTCCGGTATTACTTAAGCCACGAGGACGAGCGCATCGAGATCGCCCTGAACGGTTATGAAAAGGTGGCTGCGCTGCACACTTATGAGATCCGGGTTGCGGAGATGATCCGGGTGTTAAATTCCCTGCTTTAAAAAAAGAACAGTCTGTCACAAACACAGACTGTTTTTTCTGTCGTTATTCTGTTATCCAAGCAGATTCTGCAGTGCCTCAATACCGGCCACATCAACAGACTCCTGATTGGCATCCTGTATCTGCACATAGACTTCCTTGCGGTATACCGGGACTTCACGGGGAGCGCTGATGCCCAGCTTCACCTGTTCGCCTTTGATCTCCAGCACCGTGATCTCCACGTTATTGTTGATCACCAGCGCTTCGTTCTTTTTTCTGGATAAAGCTAACATCTACTCACCTGCTTTCTTCTTGTTTAAGATATCATAGATCGGGAATTTTACCTGATAGGTATCGCCTTCCGCGATAACCTGTATCGCTTTTCTCTCCCCGGCATTGATCACGATCGGGCCTTTCAGATTTACTGACATCTGTGTCAGATCACTGGGCACCGTCACGGTCACGAGCACAAGCAGGTCATCCGGCTTGATCTCACCAAGGTTATTCAGCAGTTCGTCGTCCGCCTCGGGATTATAATCCGGGCATACGAGCAGCGGATCCATGACCGGCATCGCAAAAGCAGGCTCCTGGATGGACTGCAGCCAGTGAATGGAGTCCGATCCCTTCTCCTCGTCATGGATCAGCGCAAAATCCTTCAGATCCGGAAAGCCGATGATCCCTTTCGGAAAATATATGAGCTTATCGTCATCCACTGTGATCTCGCCAAACACTTTTGTCGTAATCTGCATAGTCTTAACCTTCCTCTCTTAAATACGGCAGCAGATACACGGTCATCAAAACCATTTTCATGGTCAGCCCGTTACCTGCTGCCGCTGTCTCTTAGATATAGTTCATCAAATTGGTCTGCATGATCTTACCGGTAGCCATCAGCGCCGCCTGATAGGTCAGCTCCGCACTGGATAACTCTACTGCAACCTGGGTAATATCAATCCCCTCATTGTCTGTCTGCAGCTCCTTAAAGGTTGCCTTCTGGCTGGAAAGTCTTTCTGTGATCAGATCCAGACGGCTTCCTCTCGTCGCGTTGTTGGTGATCGCCAGATCGTTGTCATCGCGGTATTTCTGATACTTCGTGATCTGGTTCTCGAATTTCTTCTGGATATTCTCGCGGATGTAGGAATCCGCCTTCTTGGCGCCTTCCATCTGCAGGGACAGTTCCTGATAAGCCGCACTGTCCTCCGGCAGATCCTGCATCTTCTTCTCAAGATCGCTGATCTTGGTCTCGATCGCTTTCAGCTGCTGCAGACTCTGGGAATAGAAATCGTCCATGTCTCTTTGCACATCGTGGGTAAAGACCTCTGTCGTCACGGTGTTGACCTGGATCTTCTGGTTGAAACCTACGTCGTAATAAATATCCTGGTCTTCCTTCACCTTATTATAGATGATCTGCTGGCCGTCATCCTTCGTCTCCGTGCAGGGGAAGTAGTGAACGGGATTAATGTCACCCTCTTTCCAGTTGCTCTTGTCGTAGTTGACTTCAAACCTGTCGCCTTCTTTGAACTGATTCTCGTAGAAATCCTTGCTGAATACCAGTTCGCCTGTGCCGGCAACAAACGCGATCCCCTTCTCCGTACCGTCGGCAACTGCCTTGTAGGCATCCTCCGCCGTCGCATAAGACGTGATATTGTTAAGCGCTGTCCCGTTCTGCGTCAGAGTCGGCAGCTTGGGGTTGCCGTTCTCATCCTTGCTGTCTATATCATTATAGGCCAGCCGGAAACGGTACATCGTGGTGTTGGTCACATACTGCTCGTAGCTCTCCGTGGCCGCAGCTCCCGCAGGAAGTCCCTTATCCAGCACGCTGAAATCCGTGTAGTTGATGGTGCTGATGCTTTCATAACCGATGCTCTCCGTAAGATTGTAGGACACCGGATGTTTCTTCATCTGCGCGATATCCTCCGCCGAGAACGTGATCGCCGTATCCGTCCGGAAACCGGAGAACACATAACGACCCGCATAATCCACATTACCGCTGGCGTAAAACTCCTTCGTCAGGGATTTCATCTGCTCCAGAATGATACTTAAATCTTCCGAAGTCTCATATTTGTTGGCTGCTCCTGTCGCCTGCTCATACAGATTCTTCAATACAGAATCGATCGTCGCGAGCGCGTCCGCCGTTACCGTCAGCCACTGATCGGCGTCCGCCGCATTCTTGTCATGATACTGCGTCACGCTGGTCACATTACTGCGCAGACGCAGCGCACGGATCGCCACCACCGGATCATCGGAAGGCCGCACGATCTTGCTCTGGTTGGTCATCTGATTCGTCAGCTTATCTTCCATGATCTTAGTCTGATTGATATTATACAGCGAATTATTCCGCATGATCTTATTTGTCATTCTCATGGCTTATCATCCTCTTTTCCATCATATTGCTTCGCCTGTGAGTACTCTGTCGTCTTAGACACCGGTCTGCAGGATCAGTCTGTCGTAAATCTCTGTCAGAACCGAGATCATCTTGGAAGCCAGTGTATAAGAATTCTGGTATTTCACAAGGTTTACCGCTTCCTCATCTTCATCAACGCCGGAGATGGAAATTCTCTGGTTGTCAATATTGGTCTCCAGACTCAGATAGGTCGCATAGAAAATATTGGCATTGCTGGCATTTAAAGCCGCGTCTGACAATACGCACTCCAGGAACCCGCCTGCATCTCTTCCACGGAAACTGAACTGGTTCTTGTCGCTCATCATGGAGATCACTTTCTTGACCTGTTCACACTGCTCCACACCGTCTATCTGCTCATTGCCATTTTCGTCGATCGTCCGGCCTCTCGTTCCCAGCAGGGAAGCGTCCTTCATCAGCGCGTCCAGGATTTCCAGATTGCCCGCCGTCATATAGTAATAGCCCTTGCCGTTCTGCGCGGAATCATTCAGCTGGTCTTCCGTATACTGGCCGTCCTGCTTCGGCTTCTGGGCCGTAAACAGAATACCGGCATCATCGCCTGCCGCCGTAAGACCGTCCGTAAAGATATCGTTCACCTTCTTGGTAAACTCACGAACCCACTCATTCATCTGCTGCATGTAGTAGGGAACACCCTGATATCTCACATCATCGCCGACCGTTGCTGACTTGTAATTCTTGACCGCCGTGATCGGCTCTTCGCTTTTCAGATTGTCGATCGTAAAGGTATATTCGCCGTCTCCGTTATAGCTCCAGTCCGTATAATAATACAGCTGGTTGCCGATATTGATCACGCCGCCCGTATCGGACAGATTACATTTCATCATTGTGCTCAGATAGGCATCTTCCGTCTTGATGGTAACTTTGCTCGTATCACCGCTGTAGATGACCTCCGAAGTCGTACCTCGGAAATACTCTCCGTTATTACCGTCACGCATCTCGATCAGGCCTTTTAAGGCACCTGTCATGGATGCATTATATAAACCAAACTCCGGACCGTGTGTCCAGCGGATGTCATACAGACCGTCAATATCCGTCTGATTCACTTTCTCGTCGGAAGTGCGGGCCACGCATTCGAGCTGATTGTATTCATTCTGGTCAACCAGGATCTGCCCGCCTGCGATCCGCACGATACAGCGGTATGCGCCTGTCTCATTCCCCGTCTGATCGTAGATCGGCTCTTCCGTCACATCCACATTCACGATCGCCGACAGCTCGTCGATCAGCAGATCCCTCTTATCCCGCAGCTCATTGGCCACCGGCCCGTTGATCTCTATCAGATTGATCTGCTTGTTGACCGTCGCCAGATCCTGCGCGATGGAATTGATATGGTCAACACGGATCTTGATCTCATCGTTGACGTCCGCCTGCAGATTCTGCAGATCGCCGTACATATTGTTGAAGTAGTCCGCCATACTCTTGGCTGTCGAGATAAAAGCGCTCTTGGTGGAATCACTGCTGGCATTCTTCGTGATCTCCTGCAGTGCCTCACCCAGGTCATCGAAGATCGACTTGAATCCGGTCTTGCCGTCGTCGGTCAGATACTCTTCGATCATCTTACAGTAGTAAGCCTTCGTGTCGAACTCTCCGAGCTTCGTCTCGTTCTCACGGAACTTCTGGTCGTAGAAGCTGTCACGGATCCGCTCGATGGCCAGCGTGTTGACGCCGGCGCCCGCACAGCCATAGGTAGCAAATACACGGAGCGGGTTCATGGCTTCCTGCTTTACTTCCTGACGGCTGTAACCAGCCGTACTTGCATTACTTATATTGTTAGCCGTCGTGTTGAGGGCCGCGTTCGCTGCCCGCAGTCCCGATGCGGCAATTTCCAAACCAAAAAATGTTGATGACATAGGCTCACCTCTTCTATCTTCCCAACGCAGTTACCAGATGCTCCAGCATCTCGCTGACCACGTTGATATAACGGCTGGACGCATTGTACGCGTTCTGGAATTTGATCATGCTGGTCAGCTCTTCATCGGAAGAAACTCCCACCACCTGCTCTCTCGCATAAAAAATCGCGTCCGTAGTCATTGTCTGGTTCTCCTGAATCAGCCTGAATACCGAACCGCCGTTGGCCACCTGCGATACCAGGTTCTTATAATAGTCGGTAAAGCCGACCGGCGTCTGTACGTTGGGATTCAAAGTATATATCTTCGCTTCAAAAGCTGCTTTCAATTTCTCGACTGTCGCATTATCCTCGGAGTGCTCCGACAACCGGAAGGATAACAGAGAAGGATTCTGACGCAGCACGGTGTTGACCGTCATATTGGATGTGGTCCAGTCGTCACCTTCTATCGTCTTGACAAACAGCTGCCAGGGGTTGCCGTTCTCATCCCGCATATAATTCGGGTTGCCGTCCTCTGCGGCTTTCTCCGCCGCTTCCGCCAGAATGTCGTTGATCGTCGTCGTTACGATATGAATCAGCTGGTCAAACTCCGCCTGTATATTCATAACGATGGACTGCGCCACGTTCTTATTATACCAGCCGTCCACTTTCTGCGTCGGGTCATTCGGATCCGAACCCGGCGGATAATCCTTGATCTCTTTATAAGTCGCTCTGTGGTCGCCCCTTGCCAGAAGCATTCCTTTCAGAGAACCGATATCCGTATTCAGCTCGGAAGAAATCGTCCTGCTCAGGTCAAACACCTTCGCCGCGCGGATATCCTCTTCCGTAACCACCGGATTGCCTTTCTCATCATAGGAATAGTTCGCCAGCATCTTCCAGTAAGGTGTATAGAAACCGGTCTGGGGATCCGTATACAGCTCCATCTTGTTCACCAGGCCGCCTTTGACAAGATCCACGTCCTCGAACCTGACGCTCACATAGCCGGTCGCATCCTCCTTATAGCTGATATTACCCAGCTGCGCCAGCTTATCAAGAAGCAGATTCCTGCGGTCACGCAGATCGTTGGCATGTTCCTTGCCGGCCTCGACGGCTATGATCCGCTGGTTGAGATCCTCGATCTCCTGCGCATATTTATTGATATTGTTAACTTCCTTGACTATCGACCTGTTCAGATTGTCCTGATACTGGCACAGGCTGGTATAAACAGCTGACGCGCGTGTCGTAAACTCATGCGCTCTGGTCACGAACAGATTCTGGTTCACAGAACTTGTCGGATCCTTGCTCAGCTCCTGAATTGCCGTCCAGAAATTAGAGAGCGACTCCGAGAACTCATGGCCCTCATTGGATTCGCCCAATATATATTCTACCTCTTCCATCGTGCTTGTCGCCACATCATAATAAGCGCTCCGTCCCGACTCGCGACGATAGTTCAGATCCATAAAATAATCTCTTTCCTGTCTTGTTAGGGTATAATTGACACCGAGACCGATCTGCTGCCAATTAGGTCTACCTGTAGAGATCGTCACATAAGGTCTGGTGCCCTGTGCGACCTGCTGTCTGGTATACCCCTCGGTGTCCAGATTCGACATGTTATGCGCCGTCGTATTCAGCGCGTTATTTGAAGACTGTAATCCTGATACGCCCGTCCAAAGGCTTCCCATTAATGACATAATTCCACCGTCCTTAACAATTATTGTTTCGCATCAAAAGTCATATGACTCGTCCCGATCATATCGCCGGTATTGTAAGCGCCCCTGTTGTAATTTGCAGACTCCGGAGCCTTATTCATCGACTGAAGAACATTCATATTAAACTGCACCAGCTCAAGCGCATCCCGGATCAGTTCTCCGTTCTGCTCGTTCGCCCGCTTCACGCCGCGCACGTTCTCGCGCAGCCTGTCAAACACTGCCGCCAGCTTCTCCTGCTCTTCCGTTCTTCCTGCCAGCATCTTGATCAAATCGACGATTTTAAGTTTGTCAACATCCTTGTTAAGTACATCCGCAATGTCACTAACGGCCTCATATCTCTGGTTGTCCAGATGATTGATCCTGCTTACGATGACCTGCTCCTCATCCGTGATCTTAGTTAATTCTGCCAGGTCTTCCGACACAATGACAGAAGTTTTACGCATGGACAGGCTTAACAGCTTCTCGTACTCCTGATTTTCCTGTTCTAAAACATCAATCAAGACTTCCATTAAACTCGCCACGTTATATTCTCTCCTTCACTGTGTCTACAGACCTTCGATTTCCTCGTACTTCTGCATTAATTTCTCTGCAAAGCTCTCCGCACTCACCTGATATGTCCCGTTCGTAACGGCCGCCCTGATCGGCGCCACCACGTCCTCTCTGATATCCGGCGCTGCTGCCACCGCATTCTTGGCAATCTGGATATCCTTACCGATACTGGAAATCTGAATCCTGTCGGTAGCGGATACGTGTGCCTTCCCCTGTAATTTAGCTGGTTTCGTCGCGTTGTATAACTGCTGTACCTGTGTATAAGCTTCTATACGCATAGGAGACGCCTCCTTTCTGTGATAAATCTCTTCACTAACTTTATCGGATGATTCCGGTGAGACTTTAGAGGGAGACGAACATTATTTCACAGCACCGTATCATCCCGCAGCGCTTCCGCCAGACTGCTGTCCAGTAACCGTTTCGCGCCCAGCCAGTACGCCAGCCCCACAAACCCGAAGATGACCAGGATAAAGAATGCGATTGGCACAAACGGCGCTTCTCTTATAAAAAGCATCGGCTCCAGATAACTTGCCTTGATAAAAAGAATCACTCCAAAGACGGTAACGGGCAACGCCACAAGCACCGGACGCCCCGCAATGACCAGCGCTTCTATACAAAAGATCTTCCACATCCCCAGCGGTGTCAGGCCGATGGACAGATAGCGGGCAAATTCCCGCCTTCTCTGACGCATAAAGCCCAGCGTGTTGGAGAAGACATTGCCGATGCCGATAGTCGCCAGCAGAATACAGAAGACACTTAAGACCGCCTTCATGCCGGTAAACATCCGCTCGTTGTTCTGCAGCGCACGGAGACGGTTCTCGATCTCAATGCGGCCTGTGGATGCGGCGGAGTGTTCACTTCTTTGGTGTTCTTCGTTTGATTCTGATTCTGCGGTTCTACTTCTTTCTCCATCTGCTCTATTGATATCCGGCGTTTCTTCCAAAAATTTGGATATCTGCACCTCTATCTTCGCAAGTTCTGCCGGCGTAGTTCCTTCCTGCGCCAAAATCCTCAGATACATCTCCTGCTGTGCGCCGCCGATCTGCTCTTCTATCTCTTTCCAGACAGACAGCGGAATGAAGTGCACCAGCTCGTGAAAGTCCAGTGTGCCGTACTCCTCCCGCAGGACGGGCGGGGTCTGGGTATAGGCAGGAACCGGAAGTATTGCTGAGTTAACAGGCTGTTATCCAACA
>VSOD01000659.1 GCA_009774655.1 Lachnospiraceae bacterium | reverse complement strand
GGGCGAAAGCGCTGTCGGCAGTCGTGAATGCAAGACTGGCTGTCGGCCTGGATATTACCAAGAATCATATTACGCTGATCCTCACCAATATCGCAGGAGAAATGCTGAAATATGAGCGTATCTGCTATCCTTATGCTGCGGGAGAGTTTTACTATCGGGAGATAAACGAAAAGCTGGAAGGGTTTCTGACGGAGAGCGGGGCTGACAGAAGTAAGATTCTGGGGGTGGGAATCTCATTTCCCGGGATCATAGATCTGGAGAAACAGTTGATAACCTATTCTCATATCCTGGGGGTGGAGGAGATCCCGTTTGCCTCGGTGGGCCGCTTTTTTTCCTATCCGTGTTTTTTCCTGAATGATGCGAATGCAGGAGCCTATGCGGAAGGCATCTATAATGAAGAGGCGGAGCGTTTCTTTTATCTGTCGTTGAGCAACACCGTGGGCGGAGCCTTTTTTTGCGATGATGAGTTGATGCAGGGCAAGAACTTCCGGTGCGGTGAAGTGGGGCATATGACAGTGGTTATGGATGGAGAATACTGTTATTGCGGAAAAAGAGGATGCCTTGACGCTTATTGTGCCGCCTGGCGGTTGTCGGAGATGGCTGACGGAAAACTGGAGCAGTTTTTTGGCCTGTTGGATCAGGGGGATGCAGAGGCGGCAAAGACGTGGGATGCTTATACGGACTACCTGGCGATTGCAGTGAACAATGTCCATATGGTTCTGGATTGTGATATTGTTCTGGGCGGTTATGTGGGAAGCTGCATGGGCGCGCATCTCAAGGAGGTATGGGACAAGGTGGTCGGAAGGAATACCTTCGGTGAGAAAGAGCCTTACGTGAAAGTCTGTAATTATAAGGTGGCAGCGGCTGCATTGGGGGCGGCGCTGAATGTGATAGAGACGTTTGTCAGCCAGATATGAACGCAGGGTGATGCGAAGAATATAATGAGATGTTTTACATAGGCACTTGCCATAACAGCGAGTGTCTGTTTTTTGGTATCTTTTTCAGGCAGGCCATATTTCCACAATGCAATTTTAGGTACTTGTCATTGCCCGAATCTCTACATATAATTGTAATGTGGCTGTAATCCCGGCATATGGATGTGTAATTTAATAAACGGAGGAACGTCAATGATGAACAGGATTTTGATTATAGATGATGATAAGGAGCTTTGTGTACTGATCAGGCAGAGTGTTTTACAGGAAGGCATAGAAGCCGACTGCTGTTATTCCGGAAAATCCGGTCTGCTGCAGCTGAAGGAAAAAGAATACCAGCTTGTCATATTGGATGTCATGATGCCCGGCTTTGACGGCTTTGAAACTTTGGAGCAGATCAGAAAAGAAAGCAGCCTGCCAATTCTGATGTTTACATCAAAAAACGACAGTGCTTCAAAAGTGCGTGGTTTACGGGCAGGGGCTGATGACTATCTGACAAAACCTTTTGACATGGACGAGCTGATTGCCCGTATTCTGTCATTGATCAGACGCTATACCCGCTTTAACCCAACAGACGGACAGTTACAGACATTTGATTTTGACGGGCTGGTTATTGACTTTAATAACCGTTCTATCCATGCGGTAAATGGTGATTTTGAACTGCCGCCGAAAGAATTTGATTTGCTGCTGTTTCTTGCAAAAAATCAGGGCAAGATACTGACAAAGCAGCAAATTTATGAAAATGTATGGGGAGAAGATTATGTCTATGATGACAGCAATATTATGGCAATTATCAGCCGTCTGCGGAAAAAGATAGAAGAGAATCCGGGCAGTCCACGGTATATACAGACAGTGAAGGGGATTGGCTATCGTTTCAACAGGGAGGTGTGAATATTGTATACAGAAGCAGTTACGATGATTGCACTGGGTGTTGCGTTTGCTTCGGTTTGCGGGGCTGTTTTTATAGTCCGGCGTGTGAAAAAGCAGCTGTTAGAAATGTCTGACGCTTTGGAAGATGTAAAAAACGGAAATGGAAACAGGCGTATCTTATCGGAAACACATGAACTTGTGGCTCCGCTTGCTTATGCAATCAACGATATTATCCTGTCCTACGAGAACAGGCT
>VSOD01000658.1 GCA_009774655.1 Lachnospiraceae bacterium | reverse complement strand
ATCCTGTTGCGGACCATATAGGCGTAATACCACAGATGGCTGATGACTACAACGGCCATCGGCAGAAGCAAATGCCTGACGCGGTCCCAGAGGTCCTTTTCTCCTCCGACAGTGTACGCGCCGCTGCCGGGAAGCCATTTCAGATTGACCGAAAAAAGAAGTATCAGCAGCAGCGAAAGCCAGAACTCCGGAATACAGCTTGTGACCGTACCGGCCCGGCAGAGAATCCTGTCCGCAGTCTTCCCCTCATACCTTGCGCAAAACACGCCCAAAAGCAGCGACAGACAAAATAACAGTACAAAACCGGTCCCACCCAGAAGCAGTGTGTTGCCGGCCCGCTCTGCGATCACCTCCGGCACATCCATCTTATATTTATAGGAAATACCGAAGTCCCCGCACAGCGCATTTTCAAGCCAGCGGATATACTGAACCGAAAGCGGATCCTTTAACCCCAGCTTCTCTTCCGCCCATTCCCGCTCTTCCACGCTCATCTTCTCCACACGGTCTCCGTAATAAGAGACAAGCGGATCGCCGGGCGCAAGTCGGGAGATATAGAACAGTGCTGCGGACAGGAAAAAGAGGCTCAGAATAAAAGACAGCGCTTTTTTACCAAAATATTTCATTTTTCCTCCATTCCGAAGCGCTTGTGCTGAGGACGCGAGCAGAATTTCAGATTCCGACTGCCGATCCGGTACGCCGCGTCCAGAAGCGCTTTCGTGTACGGGTGCTGCGGGGCGGCGAACAGTCTTTTCGTCTCCCCCACTTCCACCAGCTTCCCCTGCCGCATGACACCGACCCGGTCACAGAGAAATCTCACCATTGCCAGATCATGCGCAATAAAAAGAAACGAAAAGCCATGCTCTTTCTGCAGATGCCTGAACAGATTCACGATCTGGGCCTGGATCGATACATCCAGAGCCGCGATCGGTTCATCCGCCACCAGCAGCTCCGGCTCCATCGTCAGCGCTCTCGCGATCGCCACCCGCTGCCTCTGGCCGCCGGACAGCTCGAAAGGATGCCTGTCCAGATACCTCTCATCCAGACCGACATAGTGCATCTGAAACGCCGCCTCCGCCCGGTATGAACCACGGGGCGGTATGCGATGCTGTATTTTCATCGGCTCCGTGATGATGTCGCACACCTTCATGCGCTGATTCAGGCTGGAATCCGAATCCTGAAATATGATCTGCCTCACCGACTGCAGCATTTTCCTGTTGGCGCGAAAAGCCTCCCGGTCGCAGGTATCAATACCCCGGTACAAAATCCTGCCCCGCGGCTGATAAATATTCATAATACAGCGGGCCACCGTCGATTTTCCGGAACCCGATTCCCCCACCAGGCCGAAGATCTCCCCTCTTTTTATCCGAAAAGAAATATCGTCAACCGCCGTGACAGCTCTTTTCTTATCCGGCAAAAACGTATGCGTAAGGTGCTGTACATCCAGCAGGATCTCGTCCGATGTTTCACGGCCCGCGTCCGCATGCAGTTCTTCTCCCTCGTTCCGGTCCTCATTCCCGCCCTGCTCTTCAGCCGGTTTCTGAACGCCGGGCGCTCCTTTTTGCGGAAAAATGTATACCGGCAAAGCAATCGGCGGTGTGATCTTCGGCGCTCGTTCGTCCAGCAGCCACGTCGCCGCATAGTGGGTGTCGCTGACGCGGAACATCGGCGGCTCCTCTTCATAGTCGATGGCCAGCGCATAAGGATTACGGCAGGCAAAGGCATCCCCCTTCGGCGGATCGATCAGCGCAGGCGGCATCCCCGGAATGGCATCAAGCGTCTCCCGGTCCTTCGAAAATGACGGCAGCGCCTGCATAAGTCCCCAGGTATAGGGATGCCGCGGGTCGCGAAAGATTTCTTCCGCAGTGCCCGTCTCCACGATCTTCCCGGCGTACATGACGGCCACACGGTCCGCGGCCTGCGCCGCCACCCCAAGATCGTGTGTCACCAGAACCGAGGCCATCCCCAGCTCCCGCTGAAGATCACGTAAAAGTTTAAGGATCTGCGCCTGAATCGTCACGTCCAGCGCCGGCGTGGGTTCATCCGCAAACAGGATCGCCG
>VSOD01000657.1 GCA_009774655.1 Lachnospiraceae bacterium | reverse complement strand
TCCGTTCCGTCTATTGTAACTTTTCCGCTTGTAGGTTTATCCACGCTTCCCAGAATATGTAACAATGTGGATTTACCTGAACCGGACGCTCCGATAACCGCCACAAATTCTCCCTTGCCCACCGTCAGATCAATTCCATCCAGTGCAGCTACCTGATTATTGCCTGAGCCATACATTTTGCGAACTCCCTCGCATGTTAAGATATTCATTTTTATTTCCTCCTTTGGATGTTTTGAATTTCTACGCTCGCAGCAAAGCTGCCCGTTAGCTTGTAAACTTTGTTCCTGCAGGCAAACTGTTTACAAGCTATATTGTACTAAATGAAAGTTACAACTTAGTAACTGCAGCAGAATTGATATTAAATTTATTGCTTTGATTTTATTGCTTATAAAACCGGATTTCAAAACATGCACCGCCATTCGGCAGGTTTTTCGCCCTTATTGTCCCATTTTGATGTTCTATAATCTCTTTTGACAATGATAAGCCTATCCCAATGCCGCTTCCACGGATATTACCGCCCGCATCTGCATTCTTTCCGCGATAAAACCGTTTAAAAAGATTCGGAATATCTTCTTTGGCAAATCCATCCCCCTCATCCCAGATAAGTATTTCTGTATACAGCGGATTCTGCCCATAAGAGCAATGGACTGTTCCACCCGCATTATGCTCCATACAGTTTTTCATTACATTTATAACTGCTTCCATAGTCCAGTTTAAATCGGCTGTCACTGCCATCTCCCCTGATTCCGGAATATCAATGAAAGTGCCGGAATCTGCAAATAATTCCTGCAAATTGTCTGCCGCAAGGACAAGCAAAGTAAAAACATCCACATCTTCTTTTTGAAACATCAATGTACCTGCATCAAGACGGGATAAAACAAGCAGGGATTCTTCTAAATGAATCAGTCTGTTTAACTGTTTCTTTATCTGTTCCATCCTGTCTTTTTCATATTCTTTTTTCATCGGCATTTCAGATAATGTCTGCAGTGATAAAGAAATGGCGGTAATAGGAGTTTTTATCTGATGTGCAATATTGGATAGATTCTCGGCAAAATCATTTTTGGCCTGTACCGCCGCATCCTTTGTCTGATAAAGAAATGTCACAGTCTTATATATTTCATCTTCCAGCTTGGAAAAAAGATCTTCTCCTGAAGCAGAGAGGACAACCGCTTTTCCCATATTAACCTGCTCCAGATAGTCTGACAGCTCTTCTATTCGTTTCGCTTCTGTTTTGTTACGGAATGCATAAGTCATAGCAAAGAGAAAAATTCCTGCCAGAAACCCTGTTGTTGCAAACATAATATCATATATAACGGAAGAATCAGAAAAATCAGATATGTCATATCCTAAAACGGACAATACATCCCCCGTTGCCACACCATCGGCATTTCCACCCGTATATTCTTTCAATGCAGCAGAAACGATATGCTTCATTTCCGGGTCTTGTTCCAGCACTTCGCCGCAGATCACATTTACCAAATCAAATTGAAGCCTGCTGTAACGGCAGGAAATCAGCATTACCGTAACAGCAGAAGAAATCAGGCTGACAGCTGCCACAAATCCAAAGAGAATCACTAAATTTTTTCGCCCGCTCATATGATATCCTCCATACGGTATCCCACACTTCTGATTGTTTTTAAACAGGACGGTTGGTGCAGTTTGTCCCGGAGCCGTTTCATAGTCACTGTCAATGTATGATCATTCACGTAGTTTCCATTGACATCCCATACCTGTTCTAAGATTTTTTCTCTGGTAACAGTCTTTCCTTTATTCTGTAGGAGGTACAAAAGCAGCGCATACTCTGATACGCTTAAATCGATTTCTTCCGTGCCACAAGTAACTGTCCTGCGGTTTAAATCTATCCTGATCCCATCACAGGACAGGTACTGTACCGCCACATTGCCCGTTCTTCGAAGCACCGCCTGAATCCTTGAATACAATACGCTTAATTCAAAAGGCTTTACTACATAATCATCCGCACCATTTTGAAAACCTGAAACAATATCATGGGAATCATCCCGGACCGTAAGGAAAATAATCGGCAGTTCTTTCCATCTG
>VSOD01000656.1 GCA_009774655.1 Lachnospiraceae bacterium | reverse complement strand
GATGGATACTTATATTTCCATAAATGCGGGTATGCAGGGGATGAATAAACAGGAGCAGTACATATTGAAGGCGGCAAAGGAGATTGAGGCATTTTTGCAGAAAGCAACGGACGGCAAAGTGGCATTGTCAGACATCACAGTGGAGAACGGCAGGATAAAAGGGCTGGACGTACCCCTTGACAGGTTGCTTAATGATCCGGGACAGAACCAGACATACCTTGATTACAGAGCGGACATACTTGCAATCAAGAATTATGAAAGTATGGAGGGGAATGGTCTGCTGGAAGCATTCAACGCAAAATATGTTGTTGATGGAAAGACAATCCGTACAGCTGGAGTCATCTTGAGACACCAGCCATAAAATCCACCTCACAAATGGAAGATTGTTATATAAAAATAAAAAATATTGAATGATTCTAACACAAAAATGTGATATTGTCGAATGGAAAATAAAATGGGGTGTGTGTAAAGATGAAAGAAAAGCAATCACATGATTTTACCCAAAAGCTGCTGACACTTGTAATTCCCATAGCATTCCAGCAGTTCATGCTGGCTCTGGTCAGTGCTTGCCCCTTATGTCGATCCGGTATTCCAGAACAATGTGATCCTTACCCAGACGGAACGCCTTACCATGAGCAGCCGCCCCAAGGACCCCAAGACCGCCCGCAACAAAAATGTGCTGGTAATCGGCGGTTCCGGCTCCGGCAAAGGTTCTATATCCGATACAATGCTTTCAGTTATGTTAGGTCTTGGTAAATCGAACATATATACCCTCCTTTCTTTCGTGATAGTCTGATTATATCACAGAAATAGGAGAAAAACTCGACATAAAGAAGTCAAAAGGATATTGCCCGATAGAGAGAATTGTGTTATATTGTCAATATGGGAAAATCATAGAGCCAAAGGCGGCTTTACCCCTCTTATTTTTCGGAGGGTGTTATAAATGCCCTCCAGACGAAAGAAAGGAGGGCGATGCAATGTATGTTACATATCAGGATTTAATTCAGATAGGTATACTCATTGTTGCCCTTGTGAATTTGCTTTATCAGATTTACAAGGGAAAAAAGAAATAGCCGCCACTACCACCAATAGTGACGGCTTGCTTCTACAACGCAAAGTGTAGAGGTAAATAATCACAGAATGTGGGTAGAGCCACTTCTATGGCTTTTCCCTTTTCTTATGTCTAATATAGCATATCCGGGGGCAGGATTCAAGCATTTTTTGTTTCCTCATTCTTCTTTATCTGGCACATTGCTTTCTTTTTGGGTGTAGCGTGGGATTTCAGAGAGTTCCTCTATTCGTTCAATGGCTATCGCTTTCCCTATTTCATTTAATTGTTTAAATTTTTTTACTAATTCAATATCTATTTGTTCCCAATCATGAACCTGTATTGTTAATTGTGCATTTATAAAGTTTCTGGATACAGGGGAATCAGAGTAATCAACATTTTTTAACACTTGATAAAGCGGAGAATCATCAAGAGGACTTCCCAGCAAATCATTTACATTTACACTTAATGCAGCGGCTATTTTTTGGATGGTGTTTAGTTTTGGATTGGATTTTCCATTTTCCCAACGTCCAATTTGTTGCTGGGGTATGCCGCCAAGTTTCTCTCCTAATTCCTTTTGCGTCATATTTTTCTGAATACGTAAATATCTTATTTTTTCTCCAATATCCGTTTTTAATCACCTCCTAGTTGTGAGTTTAACATATAAAACAAAAAAACACAACAAAAATGATTTGTTTTATGTTGACACATCATAAAAGTTGTGATAAAATCCATATAGACACAACACAAATGTTGTAAATGAATGGAGGTAATGCTATGAAAATGAGGTTAGACACAGGGAAAATCTACCTTGCAATGGCTGAAAAGGGCATGACAGCTACAGAAATAGCCAAACAAGGCGATGTGAGCCAACAGGCGGTATCTAATGCGCTGAATGGTAACAGGATGGGGAAATGAACTCTGCCGGAAATGCCAGCATGGGTGCAAGCAGAGTTTCCGGGCTGTCATGATTGACTGCCCCCGTTACCTATCCAAACGAGCCAAAAGGAGGACACCAC
>VSOD01000655.1 GCA_009774655.1 Lachnospiraceae bacterium | reverse complement strand
CCTTCATATAGTCAAGCAGCGCATCGCTCACACTGACCGCGGCTGCCGCTTCCTTCAGCTGCAGAATTTCCTCCGGACCGCATACCGCCCGGGCGCTGTCCGGCGTCTCGCCTTTCAGATGCGCCTGTGCCATCCGGATTTCCTGCTCCCGCTCCGGATAACCGATGGAAAGCCGCATCATAAAGCGATCCATCTGCGCTTACGGCAACGGATAGGTGCCAAGAAATTCCACCGGATTCTGCGTGGCGATCACCATAAAAGGCTCCGGCAGCGCATGTACGACCCCGTCCACCGTCACCTGCCCCTCGGCCATCGCCTCCAGCAGGCTGGCCTGGGTCTTGGGCGAAGTCCGGTTGATCTCATCCGCCAGCAGGATCTGGTTCATCACCACCCCTTCCCGGTATTCGAACTCTCCGGTTTTCATATTGTAGACCGATATGCCGGACACATCCCCCGGCAGCGTATCCGGCGTAAACTGTATCCTGCCGAAACTGCAGGACGTGGTCTTTGCCAACACCCCTGCCAGCGAAGTCTTTCCCACACCCGGCACATCCTCCAGCAGCACATGTCCGCCGGCCATAAGGCACACCAGCAGATCCTCCACCACATCTTCCTTACCGATAAAAACACGGTTGATGCTCTCCCGCAATGTTTCGATTGTCTCAAAAATCCTCTGTTCCATCCTGCCTCCCCGTTAAAGGCTTACGCCTTTTTCCCCTAAAATAAAAATACCGCAAAATGAATGCCTTGTCTACATTCGTTCTACGGTATTTCTCCCGCGCAGCAGTTCACAGCTGACCGCCGCAAACTGTATCGTTAACGACATTAGAAATTTCGTTAACGATAACACATTGTATTACGCTCTATATTCCGAATTAATTCCCTACAATATCCACCGCATGCATGTAAGCATCCGAACCACGGGCGCACGATACGGTCACCTTCCTGTCCGCAGTCAGCACCTTAAATCCCGTCATGCTCCTGACCACATCCATTTTCAGCTCCATCTCGCCCCACTTTGTATTCAGATAAAGTACATTCTCCGTCGATTTGGAAGCTACCGTGCCGGTCACTGTCGAGGTGGACGACGTATCTACTGATGCCGGAATCACAACTTCCTTCGCCGTCATGACCACTGCCGCATGCATGTAAGCGTCAGAACCCCGGTAGACAGTGGCTGTCACGTTCCTGCCCGGCATCAGGAAAATACCGTTTCTGGAATCCGTGTTACCGTCGAGAACGATCTGCATCTCCCCATAAGAAGTGGTCAGATACAAGAGACCGTCCTTCGTCTTCGAATCCACGGTGCCGGTGACCGTGGACGTGCCGGCCGTCACCGTCCCCGTCGGCGAAGGTGTCAGCGAAGAGGCTGCCGCGGTAGAGCCGCTTCCCACGCTGCCGGACGCCGAATCTGTAATGCTGGTGGCGTGCATAAAGGCATCGGAACCCCGCGAACAGGTGATCGTATATGTTTTATTGACTACCAGCACAGAGCAGCCGCTCATATTCGTGCCGGGATCCAGCTTGATCTGCATCTCCCCCTGAGCGGTATTCACACAGAGAATATCATCTTTGGATTTCTCATTGATCGTCCCGGTGATCGTGGCATTGGTCGTGGAATCCAGCGCGATCGACTGTGACGGCGCCACAGAAGTGATCTTGACCGCGTGCAGATAACCATCCGAACCGTGGGATACCGAAACATAAATGTCCTTGCCCGGAAGCAGTATCTTACAGCCGCTGGCATCCGTGCCGCTGTCGATCTTGATCTCCATATTGCCCTCCCGCGTGGAGAGCTTTAACAGCTCGTTGGTCGTTCCCGCCATAACGCTTCCCTGTACCGTTGCAATCGTCTCGGCCGCCTGTACCTTCATCGGCACCGGCAGCGCCGTTACCATGAGCAGTGCAAGACAAAACAGCGAGCATATCTTCGTGATCACATGCTTTCTCATAATGTACCTCCATAAAATATCTTACCGTTTACAATTCAGATTATGTAAACTCATAATACACCACTCCTTATGAAAAAGCAAGCTGTATTCTGTATTTTACCGCTTATTTTGCTGT
>VSOD01000654.1 GCA_009774655.1 Lachnospiraceae bacterium | reverse complement strand
GTGGAAGCGTTAAAACACGGCGGCATCTCCAACCACTGCGTCGTCAACATCCGTTGGGTAGATTCCGAAACGGTGACAGCCGACAATGTGGGGACACTGCTTGAGGGCGTGAACGGCATTCTGGTACCGGGCGGCTTCGGCGACAGGGGTATCGACGGCAAGATTTACGCCATCACCCATGCAAGAGTCAACAAGATCCCGTTCCTCGGCCTCTGCCTCGGTATGCAGCTGGCAATCGTGGAATTTGCGAGAAACGTGCTGTCCTACAACGACGCACACAGCATAGAGCTAAATCCTTCTACGACCCATCCGGTGATCGCCCTGATGCCGGATCAGAACGGTGTGGAAGATATCGGCGGCACGCTGCGCCTCGGTTCTTATCCCTGCGTACTGGACAAGACGTCCAAATCCTATGCGCTGTACGGAGAGGAGACGATCCATGAGAGGCACAGGCACCGCTACGAAGTCAACAACGATTACCGCGCAGTGCTTACGGAAAAGGGCATGAAGCTGTCGGGACTGTCCCCGGACGGACGCATCGTGGAGATGTGCGAACTGCCGGAGCATCCCTTCTTTATCGCGACCCAGGCCCATCCGGAATTGAAATCCCGGCCCAACAGGCCGCATCCGCTGTTTAAAGGGTTTGTGGAGGCTGCATTGCAAAATAAAAACAGGCCGGACTAACCTGTCGGCTTAACACAATCAACAAAAGGCTGCTGCAAAATTGATTCCACTTTTTGCAGCAGCCTTTTTAATCTTAAGTCCACAGTACTTCTCACGCTAAATAATTCCCAAAGATTCAACAATGTTTTTTATTTCCCGCCAGCTTTGAATTAAGCTCTCAAGATATTCCCTGCCCTCTTCCGTAATTCTATAATATTTTCGCTGTGGTCCATTTGATTCATTCCCGTAATATATTTCTGTGCAGCCCTTTGCGTTAAGTCTGCGTAAAATAACATAAAAGGTGCTGTCTTTCACATCCGGAAAAAGAGGTCTCATTTTTTCCATAAGATCATAACCGTAATAATCCATTGACAAAAACTGATAAAGGATACATAACTCCAATATTCCACGGTTCATTTGTGATTCCATCTATAATTTACCCCTGTTCTCTTTCGCATTTGTATAATGATTCACTAAGAATACCCTCAGTAAACCAAAGGAAAGTATAAAACCGGAAATATAGGGAATAGAACACATTGAGGAAAATATATTCGGCCCGTTAAATGCTTTGATATATGTTATAAAAGACAGACTCGAACAAATCATTCCAACTGATACCGGAAGCATACACAGCGCAAAATAACTTCCATGTGAAGATCTGTATATGGTAAAAAGCAGCAGTATACCTGAGATGATGGCAGCCAATACAGAGAAATAATAAGCTATATGAATATACGTCACCGGTGTGCTGAAATGCGATGTTCCACACCAGCTGTTTAATAAAAGAGTAAGCGCCTGCTGAAAAGCTGCTATGATAAATGAGATAATACAATAAACAATATATTCCTTCTTATGATGTATAGAATCATAAAAGAATCCGTTTAAGCAAAAACCACCACACAAATTCCAGATTAAAACCGAAACCGCAATCGTCAGCGCTCCCCAGTAAACAGGATTAAGGGAGGAAAAAATATAAACACTAAATATGCCTATGGCTAATATGCTGCTAATATCTATAACTATATTAAAGAAAAATCTATCATGATCATTTGTGTCAACGAGATGATCTGCAAAATCTTTGGGCCTCCCCAGCTCATGGCATAACTCTGCTTCTGTTTTGCCATGTTCCTTTCCCGATGCAAAAAGTTCGTCTATATCTCTAAGCGCAGTGCAAATATCTTTGTGCGCAAAATGGAGAAGCATTGCATTTTTAACTTGTATCAGATAATCTTCTTTACATGTAACATTTTTTCGCAAAGTGCGCGAAAAAATCTCCACTCTCAAACCCTTGACCGTCTGGATTTTTGCCGTTGCTATTTCGCCGCGCTGAAAAGTTTTGGTTACTATTCACAGTCGGTTTGATGGAACGACAAATAAAGCGGAGCTGTAA
This sequence comes from Lachnospiraceae bacterium, assembly GCA_009774655.1. Classification (GTDB taxonomy): domain Bacteria; phylum Bacillota; class Clostridia; order Lachnospirales; family Lachnospiraceae; genus UBA3282. Next base: position 24 of record VSOD01000654.1, on the reverse strand, counting down.
CACCGCTTTCAATGTTCTGATGTG
>VSOD01000653.1 GCA_009774655.1 Lachnospiraceae bacterium | reverse complement strand
CGGAGGCTCGTGGGCTCGGAGATGGGACTAAGAGACAGTCATCAATATGCTCCAGGCCCACGGACAACCGGATCAGATCCGGTGCAACACCCGCCTCCCGCAGCTGTTCGTCATTCATCTGCCTGTGGGTATGGCTTGCCGGATGCAGGACACTCGTTCTCGCATCCGCCACATGGGTAACGATCGCCGCCAGTTGCAGATGATCCATCATCTTTGCCGCCGCGCTTCTGCCGCCTTTAAGTCCGAAGGAGATGACGCCGCAGGTTCCCTTCGGCATATACTTCTGCGCCAGTTCGTAGTATCGGTTCCCTGCAAGACCCGGATAATTGACCCATGCCACCCTGTCATGCTGCGCCAGATATTCCGCCGTCTTCTGCGCATTGTAACAGTGCCGCTCTATACGCAGGGGCAGCGTCTCCAGCCCCACATTCAAAAGAAAAGCGTTCTGCGGCGACTGTATGGAACCAAGATCGCGCATCAGCTGGCTTGTGGCTTTGGTGATATAGGCCGCCCGACCGAACTTCTCCGTATAGGTAATACCGTGATAAGAGGCATCCGGCGTACACAGTCCCGGGAACTTCTCCCCACAGGCCGCCCAGTCGAAGTTGCCGGAATCCACGATACAGCCGCCCACTGCCATGGCGTGGCCGTCCATATATTTGGTCGTAGAATGTACTACAATGTCTGCGCCCCACTCGAAGGGATTACAGTTGACCGGCGTCGCAAAGGTATTGTCCACGATCAGCGGCACCTGATGCCCGTGCGCCAGACGTGCAAATTTCTCGATATCCAGAACTACCAGCGCCGGATTGGCGATAGTCTCCGCAAACATGCACTTCGTATTCGGCCTGAAGGCCTTCGCTATCTCTTCCTCCGGAGCATCCGGATCCACCACGGTACATTCGATCCCCATCTTCTTCATGGTACAGGTGAGCAGATTAAAAGTACCACCGTATATGGTAGAAGAAAGCACCACATGATCTCCCGCTTCGCAGATATTGAACACCGCATAGTAACATGCCGCCTGGCCGGAAGAAGTGAGCATCGCCGCCACGCCGCCCTCCAGCTCACAGATCTTGGCCGCCACACAGTCGTTGGTGGGGTTCTGCAGCCTGCTGTAGAAATAACCGTTCTCCTCCAGATCAAAAAGACGCCCCATCTGCTCCGAAGACTCATATTTGAAAGTCGTACTCTGACAGATCGGCAGCACCCGCGGCTCCCCGTTCTTCGGCTTCCATCCCGACTGGATGCATATCGTTTCCTTCTTATACTGTCTGCTCATCTTTGCAGTCCTGCCTTTCTTCATTCGCGGCCGCGTCTGTCCGTCACCATATACTCCTCTTTCAGCTCGGCCATCATGGAACGGTACAGCCGCCCGCACCGCTCGTTTTCATCTCTTGAGATCAGATCCACGCATTTTCTGATATAGGTATTCCACAAATACAGATATTTTTCCCCGGGATTGGCCTCCCGCGCGATCCGCTTTACGATCGTGGGCGCGATATCATAATATTCCCCGATCAGCCGCCTGCCCTCTTCGTTCCTGGAAAAATAGCCGTCGCGGAACTGCTTCATCAGCTTGATCTCCCGGCAGTCTGCAGGTTTGTTTAAGCCGCGGCATACCGCAGTGGTCACAAAACACAGCTTCTGTTTGAAACCGGACCGGATAACTTCATAGTCCGCCGCCTGGATACGCGCACCGAAAGCCTCCTGCCACCTGCCGCAGATCATATCGGTCAGCCGCTTCGTCTCATCCTTCTGCCTGCCGCCGCAGTCCTCCCAGCAAAGCAGAGCCGGCAGCACATAGGTCACCATATACAGGTTCATCTCATACTGCAGCTTCTCTTTCTTCGTCCTGCCGTTTACAGCGTCCAGTCTCCCGCGCGCGCCCTGCACGAAGGCCTCCGCGATACGCGCCCTCTCCTCTTCCTGCTCTTGCAGCAGTCTGTCGTCATGCAGGGCTGCCGCTGTCATATCCCACACCGGCCTGTACTCTTCCACATATTTTTGAAAGGTGTTAGTCAATAACTGTGTTGGTGATATTTCATAGTCCAATTTATAGGACATTATAAGCGGTATCATATGG
>VSOD01000652.1 GCA_009774655.1 Lachnospiraceae bacterium | reverse complement strand
CCCATATATGATTGTATTATCTCGAATCTGAAACAGATTAGGATCTGCACCTGCTATATAACACCCATGTGTCACATCATGATATGAATTTTTTATCCAGATACGCTCTTCTTTCTCATCATATCTGTTGAAATCTACAGGATCCTCTATATTTTCCCCCAGATCAACATCCATAAAATACATTCCCCTGTCATTATGAATATTCTGCGCAAACATCTTCTGATTTGCAGTTCCAAACAGATATCCATTATCAAGAGCCAGACTCTTTACCGAAGCCAGACAAAACAGCTGGTTTCCCAAACCCTGCCCTTTTAAAAATTCCATCCCCAGCATTCTCTTTACTCCTCATGTCAGACAGCCGATATTCCTATCTATCGTTCTAATTTGCTATCTGTCAATTTTATGTTTTATCTTTACTGCAGTATTTATAAGACTGCTTCTGATCTTCTCTTTAACTGGAAGGAAATTCGGATATCCTGCATTGCGCCCTTCCCACTTATGGAAAACGAACGATCTGATTCCTTCACCCTCTGGCAGCATAGCCTCCTGTCCAAACTGGATAGCAACCTCCAGCGGCGCGAATTTCATTCCATATTGTTCAAAGATGTGTTTATTATTACAGCATATAAATCCATCCTCATTGTACCAGCCATGAAATGGTTCCCATGGCATTTTGATCTTGTCAGGCAATTCCATCAGACGTCTGCTTCTAATAGAAACACTGTTCCCTACACGACACAGGTTTCCATTTATATCACGATACGTAATTTTGTCATCTTCTGGAGGCAGCGGCCATGGAGATCCAATATAATCATACTGGAGAAATTCCTCTTTCCACATATCTGGGTTTACCACGAACCCGTCATAATGAACAATCAGAGCAAAGTCTGTGTCAACATATTTATACAGGTCATATACCATACTATAATTAAACTTATCAATATTATCCAGCTTGTCTATGTGTTTATACTGAATCGTATCTGGCAGATCATCTGGTTTCTCATGTGTAATCAGGACTGCATCTGCAAATTTTACTCCGCGCATACTGTACTCCATTGCCTTGATCGTTGGCTTGATCTTCACTGATGTCATCGCTATAAGCGTTACGTTATTTAATTCGATTTTATTTGTGTTATCCATATCCATCTCCAAGCTGAAATCTATACTATACTCACGAACGATTAGATTTTCCTTACTGCACAGCACGTATTGCCCGCTTATGCAATATGGGCTGTGCAGAAATTGGAAAATCTTAACGGTCGTCAGTATAACGGTCGAAAAGGCTGACCACTCAATGTAATAGGATGCACACAGCAGCTTTAGTCTGTCGTGAGTATACCTTATACAAAATCCGCTGTTACATCAACAATATTACCACTTTTCACCTGATATACTCTGTTGCAATTCTTAATCGTAGAAAGTCTGTGCGCTATAATAATCAGCGTTTTCTTGCCGTGAAGGCTGTCAATCGCCTCCATTACTGCTGTTTCTGTTTCATTGTCCAAAGCCGCAGTTGCTTCGTCCAGGAGCAAAATCTCAGGATCTGTGTATAAGGCTCTTGCAATTGCCAGCCGCTGACGCTGCCCTCCCGAGAGTTTTACACCCTCCTCTCCTATCATGGTATCCAGACCTCCCGGCAGACTCTCCACGAATTTTTTTAACTGTGCCTGTTCCAGCACATTCCAAATCCTGTCATCATTTACGTCATAATGCCCGAAAACAATATTCGCTCGAACTGTATCATCAGTCAGATAAATTGATTGTGGAACATATGATATATATTCTGACCATTGTTCCAGATATTTATATATATTTTTTCCATCAGATAGAATTTCCCCTTGTTTTGGTTCATATAATCCTAAGATAATATCAGCCAACGTTGTCTTCCCAGATCCAGATTCCCCTATAAAAGCAATCGCATCCCCCTTATGAATGACCACACTGGCACCTTCCAATACATTTTTATCAGCATCCGCATATCCCCATGTAACATCCTTCACTTCAAACGATTCGTCAAAAGACAGATGCCCATCATCACCCTCTTTTTCTGTTCTCTCACTTTTTTCCATAAAATCTTTTGCCGCCATTACAC
>VSOD01000651.1 GCA_009774655.1 Lachnospiraceae bacterium | reverse complement strand
CCAGTATTGGTTTAAAATAAGAACCGGCACGGGAAATTCGGGTTGATTTGATCTTTTTGTTGCTTTGATCGTTGCGGGGACAACATCCGGCCCATGATACGAGGTGCTTTGCTGTGGGGAAAACAGACATATCAGCACCGATTTCAGAAAGGACCTGGATTGCGGTCATAGGATTCTTGTCAAATCCGGGAACAGTACGTATCAGGCTGAGTGCAGATTCGTACGGGTCAGAAAGACGAAGAATTTCCTGTTCCACTGTTTCTATGTGCTTTTCTAATTCGTCGATGTGGTCAAGACATTGACGAAGCTTAACAGCCTGTTCAGGCGAGATGGCACCATCGACAGCGGCTTGGATTTCTTCTATAGGAGTCTTACAACGTCCATGTACGAAAGGTGTGACATCAAAAGTTTCCCCGGGATGGGCAAGGATCTGTTCCGTGATGGAACGGGAGGACTTGCCAAAGACATCACTGAATACATCATCAAGTTTAAGGTTTGATACGGTTAGACAGTTTTGGGCACGATTCTTTTCGCCAGTAATCATACAGGTAAGTTTGAAACGGTAACGAACCAGATCTCTAAGATGACGGATGTCGGCGGGCGGAATGAAGGATGGCTTGACCATACCGCACATGTAAAGATCGCAGATCCATTTAGCATCTTTACGGTCAGTCTTATTTCCCTTCATAGGTTTTGTATACTTCGGATGAGAAAGCGTAACCCAAAGGTTGTTTTTCTCAAGAATGTTAAAGACAGGGATCCAGTACTTGCCGGAAGACTCCATGCAGACATCAGTACAGTGATATTTAGCAAGCCAGTCACACAGTTCCTGCAATCCTTTGGAAAAGGAAGAGAAACGAGCCTGCTTATATTCAGTACGATCATTGGAATCCGTAATACCGATACAGGCAAAGATCCATGTTTTGTGGACATCAAGACCACAGCAGTTTTTCTTGATAATTTTGAACAATAAAAAAACCTCCTGAAATTTATAGTTAAAAACTGACAGTGACTGGCCATCCGGCAAAATCGAGTCGACTTTGGAAGAGATAAGTTTACGGGCTACGGTAATGCGCCATTCATTGATGCCTTAACGGATGACCGACAACATATAGATATGCGAGGTCGCCGCTATACAGCCCCGCCACTCACCTCCGCGTGTTCTGTAGTGTGTCAGTCTTATAGGAAAACTATATCAGGAAATTCAAAACAGCGAAAGACCGAGACGGGTTTCATAACCCCATCGGTGCCTTTCGCAGAAAGGCGGAAAATAGATATGATAAAAGTGGATATTGAAGGGGTAAATCACAAGGAGGCTATTATGTCAGAGAAAATACAGGAAACAGGAACAAACAGCGACAACCAAACAGGCATTGAGAAGGCATTAGAGAAGCTGTCCATTTTATTCCAGTGTGCAGATGAGCACTGTGCGCCGCCGCTGTATCTTCCGCTCACGCCAGTGCGCGTGCAGTCCGCCTCTGTCTATGCAAGCAAACTGGGCGGCGTCCCATATCTGCCAAAGGAGATGGAATATCCGAAGGTTTTGGAGGGGTATGCGAAAGGAAAACCGCTCAGGCTGCTTGCGCAGCTCAATTTTTCAGCACTGCCGCATATAGAAGGGTTTCCACAGAAAGGGATTTTACAGATCTTTGCGGGGTATGACGGCGATGACACGTATGGGTATGATGATGTAGACCAGACCTATCCCAACGGTTTTCGCATCGTGTATCACGCGACTGTTCTTGAAGATCAGACGAAGCTGCTGACTGAGGAGGAAATGCCCCAATTCAGCGATATAGAAGCGTTTCAATATCCATTTACGGGCGAGTTTTTACTCGAAGCTTCCACATGCGGCCTAAGTTCTGCGAGGTTTGTCGATGACTGCTTTATTAAGGAGGCTGTGGACTGTTATGAGCAGCTTTTTGGAGACAACGTTACAGCGGAAAATGTTGCAAAATGGTGGAGAGCTCTGGAGGAGGAGCCTGTACTCTGCGAGGCAGTTTATGCGATGCGCTGTCCACAGAGCACAGAGCCCGGCACGCAGATTGGTGGTTATCCGTTTTTCACACAGGGGGACCCGCGCGCTTATGACAGA
>VSOD01000650.1 GCA_009774655.1 Lachnospiraceae bacterium | reverse complement strand
GACTGCTGACAGAGGAGCAGATCGATAAGGCCCTGCGCTGTGCGTTCCGTACCAGACTGCGTCTTGGCATCTATGAGGCGCAGCCGGGCAATCCCTACGACAGGGTGACGGAGGCGGATCTGGATACTGCCGAGAGTCGGGCGGTCTGCCATCAGGTGTCCAGGGAGGCTGTTGTGCTTTTGAAAAACGAAGACGGTTTTCTGCCGCTTTCCAAAGAACAGGCCGGGGAGCTGGCACTGATCGGCCCGCTGGGCGATGCCTGGTATCAGGACTGGTACGGCGGAGAACCGCCTTTTCGGACGACGCTTCTGGACGGCATGAAGGAGTTGACAGGAGCTGAGATTGCCTGTGCGGACGGTCTGGACAGGGTGGTGTTCCGCTGTGGGGAGCAGGGAATCGCCGTGGCAGAGGACGGCACATTGTGCCTGTGTGACGAACCGGATGTGTTTATCCGGGAGGACTGGGGATCGGGCAGCCACACGTTCCGCTGTGCCAGGACGGGCAAATATATGAATTCCAGGCTGTATGGCGGCCCGGACAGCAAGGAGGAACCGGGACGGATCGCGGCGGAGAAGGATTCGGCTATGGACTGGTTCGTGATGGAAATCTTCCATGTGGAGCCAAAAGAGGACGGCAGCGTGCTTTTGACCAACCGTTTCGGCATTCCCGTACAGGCACGTGAGGACGGCAGCCTCTGGTCTGTGCAGGGCGGGGACGGCACGGCTTTTGTTATGGAGACGGTGGAAGACGGGCTGCAGGAAGCGGTGAAGCTGGCGGGAGCCAGGAAGACCGTGGTGCTTGCTCTCGGCTGTAATTCCATGATCAATGCGAAGGAAGAAGTGGACCGGGAGACCATTGAACTGCCGCCCGCGCAGGAGAAGCTGTTGGAGGCGGTGTATGCGGCCAACCAGCGGGTAGTGCTGGTGTTGTTCTCCAATTATCCGTATGCCGTCAATCGGGCACAGGAGAAGCTGCCGGCGATCCTCTGGAGCGCTACCGGGGCCCAGGACATGGGAGCGGCCATGGCGGAAACGCTGTTCGGACACAACAATCCCGCCGGCAGGCTGAACCTGACCTGGTATCAGGGGGATCATCAGCTGCCGGATATTGACGACTATGATATTATCGGCAGGGGACGTACCTACCGGTATTTTGAGGGCGACGTGCTCTATCCTTTCGGGTATGGTTTAAGCTATACGGAGTTTGCCTATTCGGATCTGGCGGTGACGCTGCAGGACGGCGCGATGCTGCATATTTCCCTGCAGGTGGAGAATACAGGCAGTGCGGCCGGGGATGAAGTGGTACAGATCTACGGGACGGCGCCTGCTTCCCGCGTGAAGAAACCGCTGCGGCAGCTGCTGGCATTCAGGCGCTTGAAGGATGTGACACCGGGAGAAAGCCGCAGGGTGGAATTTATGGTTCCGACAGAGGAATTCCGTTTCTACGATGTAATAAGCAGGCAGCTTATGGTGGAACAGGGAAGCTATACGATCTATGCGGGTCCTTCCAGTGCAGAGGCGCTTCTCGTGGCGCAGGTGGAGCTGCCGGGACAGCAGACCGGAGAGCGGTGTCTGCGGCAGAGAACGGCGGCAGACCTCTATGATACCTATGAGAATATGGTATTGACGGAAGGGCATTTCGGCTTTAAGGCAGTTGTCCTCCATGATCCGGCGAAGAAAGGTGTGCTGTGTTACGGCGACTGTAAGCTGGAGGAAGGCGTGCAGGCACTGCTGCTGCATTGCAGAAGCGCAGAAAAGAGCAGTATCACCGTCTTTATAGATGACCGTAAGGCGGCCTTCTGGGAGGGCGATACGGTGTCTTATGAGCGGATGCCGATGCCGCCGCTTGATGAAAAGGCAAGAGAGGACGCGAAGCGGCGGAAGGCCGGCTGGCAGCCTGTCTACACCGATGTACGGCTGCCCTTGGACGAGGCTTTGATCGGGGAGGTCGTAAAGGCCGGGAAAGCCGTGGAGATCCGTCTGGAGCTGACGGGAGCTATCAGCCTGTGCAGTCTGCAGGCGGAATATAAGCCGGACAGCTCTCCCGCGGAATAAAGGTGACGGGGAGTACTTTGGAAGTGACTGAGCATCCGGGCG
>VSOD01000065.1 GCA_009774655.1 Lachnospiraceae bacterium | reverse complement strand
AGATGTGTATAAGAGAGTGAAGTAAGACTGAACGGCAGCTTACCCGTAGCCACCTCTGAAGCATAATGCTCTGCCTCCGCAACAGCGCCGAGATCCGCCCCGATAGCCGTCTCATAGACATCATAAAAGCCCAGTTCTTTTAAAGCCGTCTTCAGCATATCCGGCGTCACATTCGGCCCAAACTGTCCCGCAAAAGCCGGCGCCACCTGGGCAACGATCTTATGCCCCGACTGCAGAGCGCGGATCAGCTGGAAGATCTGGGATTTGTCGGCGATCGCACCGAACGGGCAGTTTACCATACACTGTCCGCAGGAAACGCACAGGTCGTTGTCGATGACCGCCCTGCCCTTCTCGTCATTCTTGATCGCACCCACGCCGCAGGCTCCCGCACATGGCCTTACCTGATGGGATATGGCATCATAAGGACATACCGCCTTACACTTACCGCATTTGATACACTTCTCCGGATCGATCACCGACCTGCCGTTCTGCATGGAAATCGCCCCGCGGGGACAGACCTCGCGGCAGGGATGCGCCACACAGCCCATACAGTGATCCGTCACATAATAACGGTTCTCCGGGCAGGCATTACAGGCCGAAGGAATGACCTGCATCAGCGGCGGCTCATAGTACTTCTCGTCGATATTGCTCTCCTCAAGCCCCTGCGTCAGATGCACGGGCTGATTCTCCGGCCGCAGGGAAAGCCCCATGGCGAGACGGATCCGCTCACGCACAATGGCCCGCTCTCTGTAGATATTCTCATATTCCGATTCTTCATAATTCACGATCTTATAAGGAAGGGCCTCCACGTCATCCTTCAGATTCTCCGATTGATAAGCCAGACTGGCCACTTCTTTAAAAATACGACGTCTGTTCTTACGAACCTGCGTATCAATTCCTCTCATGATCGAACCTCCCTGTCACATTTTCCCGATCCCTTACCAAAAAAACAGCCCGGCAGGGCATCGCTTTCCTCCACTTCAATGTTAATATTTTAACAAACAATATTTTAAAAAGCAAGAAAAAAATCCCCGCAAGCAAGTGCATTTAATCTATTCTTGCACAAACCTACGGGGAAATCAAGAGGGGCCGGAACAATTTTTGCCCCTGCGCTAACGTTACCCCTGCTCTACAGTCTTCTTCTGCGCAGCCAGATGACAAGGCCGACGATCAGGCAGCCAAGAGGCAGCAGGATGATCGAAACAAATCCCACCACATAGACAGCTCGGGCGCTGAAAACAAGATAACCGATGTCAAAATATTTCACCGGAACGGACACCGAACTCTCATGCTCCGCCAGACTGCTTAAAACACTGCCAAAAAGCTTCATATTGTAGCCGGGCACAACCTGGTCTGCGGAAGACGTAAAGATCTGCTCCGACGCTATGATCACGGCTTTGGATACGGTGCCGTCCTGCGCACTTTTCTCCGCACGCAGACCGATCACAAAGGGGCCGTCCTGATCTTCCGCTCCCCGGCTGTAATCTTCACTGCCCAGCACCTCCAGCTTGCTGAATGCACTGTCGCTCGTCGAAAGAAACGGACTGTAGTAGACATCTTCCCTGTCGTCGGCATACTCCAGTCCCCGTGCATAGGGCACAAAAACAGAGCCGCCCGACACGCGTTTCGTCACGTCGTCTTCCTCCACGACAGGAAGCAGCCAGTAAGGGATCTGATAATAATGCGCCCTGTCCTCTTCCACGATCATGCCGTCCACCAAGGACACCCCGTAATAGCCGAGTATCTGCTCGAAATTCGTCATATCGGTATCCGTCCATGTGGGCACAAGCAGCGCGTTTCCTCCCCTGTCCAGATAGCGGGTTATCTTCTCCACATCTTCCTTCGAATAATCCCCGGCAGGCGCGTTTAAAATGATGCCCTGCGCATCCTCCGGAATCTCATCTACCGTGTTCAGATTCAGATTTTCGTAAGAAAGATTCTCCTTTTTCAATGTATTTAAAAAGGTTTCCTCAAGCGCCAGCTCCTCATGCCCCATAATAATATAGAACTTTGGGATCTCATCTAAAGTCACCTGCGCGATCGCCGATGCAATCTGCCCTTCCCCGTCATACCCCGTCAACGTGTACTGATAGGTGGCATAACTCATCTCATACTGGTAGATATCATCGTAGTTGACCACGGCACTGCCCTGCGGCCCCTCCACGATCAGACTGTTGTTCGCCGGCTCCTCCTGGGCATAATTATAGTAAAATTTGGGGTTGGCCAGCGGGTCGATATAGTCTACCTTCACATGCTTCGACAGACTTTTGATCTGCTGCAGCGTGTTGTCAAGATCCTCGTCTTTCGACATCTCGTCGGCCAGCACATGGATCGTCACATCCTCCGTCAGATCGCCGATCATCTTTTTCGTATCTTCCGTCAGGGTGTACAGCTTATTCGCGGTCACGTCAAAAGAAGTGTACCGGTCGGGCACATAATTTAACCCCAGATTGATAAGCACCGTCACCACGGCCGCCGCTGCGATCCCCAGCGTGCTGTAGGCGCCCAGCCGGATGCCTTTTCCGGATACACTGTAGCGCCGCTTCTGGATAGACTGCGTCGTGCAAAACAGCACAAACACCGTCAGCGTGATATAGTAAGCCGCCGACTCTATCTGAAAATAGCCGTTCGAAAGCGCGTCGAACCGCCCTACCATGTCAAAACAGTACAGCACTTTGGCCACATATTCCGCGATAACGCCGGTTCCTGCGCTGGAGACCATACTGCACAGCCCCGCCATGATATATCCCAGAAACAGCGCCGCAAACGTCAGTACCGCCGCGATGACGACACTCTCCGTCAGAGACGACAGAAACAGACCGATCGCCAGCCCCAGACACCCATACAGGAAAAAGCCCGCCAAAGACGCATAGGAAATACCTGTCTGGAATTCTCCCGCCCGCATCAAAAAAAGCGGCGTAACACCGACCAGAACCGTGGGAATGGCCAGAACCGTTACCAGTGCAAGATACTTGCCTGTCACGATCTTCCCCACCGAAACCGGCGCCGTGAGGATCAGCTGATCGGTCTTATACTTGCGCTCTTCCGAAAGGACTCGCATGGTCAGGATCGGAATGGTCATGATAAAAAGGAACACGATACTCTGTAATACATAAGAGATGGTCGGATACCCCGACATGATATTGTACACCGTAAAATAAATCCCTGCCAGAAACAGCGTGGCCGCCAGAAACAGCCAGCCCACAAAAGAATGGAAAAAGGATTTTAATTCCCGCTTATAGATTGCTCTCATCGTCTGCCGCCTCCTCTTTCTCTTCGATTTCCGTTACTTCTTCTACAGCTTCTACTGCTTCTTCTGCCTCTTCCATCGCGGAGCTCTCGTCCTCCCCGTCCCCATCCGCATTGTCCTCATCATCGTCTTCTTCGTCCTCCTGTGCCGCATCTTCCGTCAGCTCCAGGAAAATATCCTCCAGCGATTTCTCCAGCCTGTTCATGGCCAGGATCGGCATACCGGCTCCGGCCAGCGCAACAGACAGCTCCCTGCGGATATCTGCATTGTCCGCCACCTGCAGCTGCACCCTGATGCTGCCTGCCTCGTCACCCGGCTCGATCGTGTAGGAATCAATCTGCCCGATGCTGTCCAAGATCCCCTCCGCCTGCGCTTTTTCACCGAGAATAACAACCTCCAGACCGGTCTTCACCTGCATCATCTCCTGCAGCTGTTCCGGCGAACCGCTGGCCGCCAGCTTTCCCCTGGAAATGATCATGATATGGTCACAGACCGCACTGACCTCGGACAGAATATGCGAACTCAAAAGAATGGTATGCTCCCTGGAAAGCTCCCTGATCAGATCCCGCATCTCCAGAATCTGCTTCGGGTCAAGCCCCACCATAGGCTCATCCAGGATCAGCACCTCCGGATAACCGATCAGCGCCTGCGCCAGCCCGGTACGCTGCTTAAAACCTTTGGAAAGATTGCGGATCAGCCGTCCCTCCACCTCTTCCAACTGCGTCCTGCCGATGATCTCTTCCACATGCGAAACACGCTCCTTCTTTGGCACCTTTTTCAGTTCCGCCACAAACATCAAATATTCATAAACCGTCATGTCCGTGTATAACGGCGGAATTTCCGGCAGATACCCGATGCACTTCTTCGCCTTCTCCGGCTCCGTCAGGATATCGAAACCGTTTATCCTCACGCTGCCGCTGCCGGCGGCGATATAACCTGTCATGATATTCATGGTTGTAGACTTCCCGGCGCCGTTCGGCCCGAGAAAACCATAGATCTGCCCCTTTTCCACCGTAAAAGACAGATCCTCCACCGCCACATGGTCTCCGTATCTTTTACTTATATGTTCCACCTGTATCAAAACAAAAATCCTCCCTTCTGTCCCGGAACGTTTGGCCTGCTCCTGCTCTGTATCCCGCAGCGTTGGCTGATAGATATTGTGCGGGCAGGCTTATTGGCTGGCATTGTGCTGCCTGACATTGTATGGCCGCACTGCGCTACTGCCTGGCATTGTGCTGCCGGACATTGTATGGCCACACTGTACTACGGCCTGGCATTGTGCTGCCTCACATTGCGCACAAGACATTACGCTGTTTGATCTTTTAGCCGGCACTCCTGTTAATGTACCGTATAAATGTGTTACGAATCGTATCAAAGTGTGAAAATTGTGTGTTCATACCCGTCAAAAAATCGTCAAACGCAAACACACGGCTATGATTATATCATAATATATTATTAAAAACATCTGAAAAATAGAAAGGATGCTTCATGAAAGACTATATGTACAGAGATAATATTGACAAGTTTCCTGTTGCGATGGCTTATGTTCCCTGGCAGCATTTCAACGGAATCTGCGATAATCTGGAAGAAGGCTACTGCGAAGGAACCATTTTCCCGGAGCTTGACAAACCATTCACAGGAAGGAGATGCTGCAAATCATGAATATGCACTTTGCAAACGAGCAGGAAAAACTGCTCCATGATATCGGCGTTCTGGATTTCGTAGTCATCGAGCTTGCCCTCTATCTGGACACTCATCCTACCGACCGGAACGCCATGGAATATTATAACCACTATAATCGTATGACGAATCAGGCCAAAAAAGAATACTCTGAAAAGTTCGGTCCCCTGACACTGGCTCTTGCCGACACATCCGACTGCGGTGACTGGAAATGGGCGACCCTGCCTATGCCCTGGGAAGGAGGCTGTGCTTAATGTGGAATTATGAAAGAAGACTTGAGTTTCCTGTCAACATCAAAGCGCCCAACGCCATGCTGGCGCAGGCGATCATCAGCCAGTACGGCGGACCCGACGGTGAGATGGGCGCTTCCATGCGTTACCTGTCCCAGCGTTACGCCTGCCCGTACAGAGAGGTGGCTGCGGTACTGACCGATATCGGAACGGAAGAACTGGCACACCTTGAAATGGTGGCCGCTATCGTCCACCAGCTGACCAAGAATCTCTCCATGGAAGAGATCGAGGAATCCGGATTTGCCAACTATTATGTGGATCATACCATCGGAATCTGGCCCCAGGCCGCAGGCGGTGTGCCGTTCAATGCCTGTGAGTTCCAGTCGAAAGGGGATATCATTACGGATCTGACTGAGGATATGGCCGCAGAGCAAAAGGCACGCAGCACTTACGATAACATCCTGCGCCTTGTAAGAGATGATCCTGATGTCTGCGAACCGATCAAGTTCCTGCGGGCAAGAGAGATTGTGCACTTCCAGAGGTTTGGTGAACCGAACCGAACTGATTTAAGTAAAAATTCAGGTGAAAGCACTGCCGCTTTAAGCCGTTGCTTTCACCTACTCTTTTATCCACGAGTCTATATTTCCGTCTTTTTCATCCTGCAACATACTCCATACATACTCCGATGATTCTGCAAATAAACCAGACTCCTTGTCCTGAAGCAATTCATATGTCATTGTCTTTAACAACTTCTTCAAAGCCTCTTCGTTGGAACAGTTTTCTTCTCTGCTAAGCCGATACACTAAAGAAACGGAAAGAGACTGTATTGACTTATTGATATTAAGACTTGTTACATTCATCCTACAACCTCCCTTTTAACTTTCTTAAAATGAAGCATCTTAATCGCATGATTTGTTCCAAAGAAATACTGTTTTGGTAAATTTTCCGGCTTTAACTCTTTCACTAATGCATCTAAGATTTCATCCGAATAATTATTGGAAATTAATTCTTCTCTGTAAGCATTAATAATCGTAACAGTATTCTCATCTGCTGTCGGGCCAATCACAATATCATAATCATGATTGTTACGATCAGAGTTCCGATTCATCAAAACAAACCGTACCCACTCTCGATCTGCTTCTTTAAACACTTTCACCTTCAAATCTTTCGGGTTTTCAACACAACTATCATCAAACTCTAAATTATATCTGTATGCCTGATATACTTTTGCTTTATACTTTGGGTTTCTTTGCCGAATTTTAGCTTCTCGTACTTCAAGAATACGTTTATTCCTTCTGGCAATATTTTCTGCATGACTTTTTACCGATGTAGCATAAAATCCTTTACCAAAATCTTTATATCCCTTTCCCTTCTCCACATCAATTTCATTAATATCATAAACAGATCCATGAAATAAGTCTTTCATTTTCAGCCTGCCCCCTCTATCGCTTCCATATATGACTTTAAATCTTGTAAAATACCTTTTATTCCCATAGAATTATACTCCTCATAACAAGTATCTATATAAGAGAGCAAATCGTATTTGTCCAAAATATCACTGACCTTTTCAAAACCTATATTCCATTCCTGTTTCATGCAATTAGCTATTGTAATCTGCATATTCAATACATTATCTTTTCTGGTCATATCGACATCTCCCCATAAATTCGCCTGAATACATTCTGACAGCCCTTTCTTTCAACGAATATTAACTTCCTTATCATTCATACAGCTTTACCCTCCCCCTCCCTGTCAATATTTTTGAAATAGCCATACCAACTCTTTTTTTCCTCTAATTCATCATAAGGAAGGAGAACAAAATTTACAATCGCAAAATATTTCAATGCGAGTTTTTTCCAATTCATCACTTTTATCATTATATTTCCAAGAGTCAGTCCGGTTTCCTTGGACAAGAAGAGCAATATCTATATCAGAGTTCCCTTTAAATCTACTCTTGCACATGAACTATATAAAATCATTTTCATCAGATCACTTTGCATAAATTCTCTAATAAGATCAGGTGTTTTTGCTTTTATTTTGTCGATGATATCTCTATTTAATTCTACATTTTTCATAAGACACACCTGCCTTCTGGAATCGCTTTCAATAACAAAACTGCCGCATCAGTCGGTTTCGACCAATGCTTCGCTTTCATCCAGATACCTGTCTACAATGTACTCAGCAGATTCAGCCCAGAGTGCATTCTCCGTTTCCTGTAAAATTTTATATGTCTCTGAATGGTAAAACAGCATCACAGCTTCTTCAAAAGATATATTCATTTTCTCCTGCAATAAATCTACTACTGCACGAATTTGTATACATACATTCATCGTTATATCTTTTCCACAAAAAGTATAAATTGCATCATTCATATGCCAGCCTCCTTATAAACTCCAAGCTCTCCAGCGCTTTTTCTGTATGAAATGATATTTGGTTATTCACTTTATTGTACCTGAGTCTTTCAACTGTTTCATCTGCGGACAAAATCCCTGCAATATATAGCTGTATAGCCTCCATCACTTCTTCAAAACTGATCTGATGAAGATATTCATGTTGTATCATTAATTTTCAAATACATGATATTGATGAAAAATATCACTTGCTTCTTTACCGGAAATATGATTCTTATTTGCATATGCTTCTATAGCCTGAATCGACAGGATTTCAGTATCCGCCTGTATACTCAATTTTATACCTCCAGTTCTTATAGCTTTATACCCGCAAACATCTTTTTAATATCCATATTGTAACACACAGCCAAAAACTTATCTATTATAAACTTCTATGTACAAGCCGTGCATATGAAAACTGTCAGGACAATACATATCCTGACGGTTCTCATATATTCCAGATAATTTGCGCATTTCCATCTTCAATTATCATGATTTTATGTATCATAATCATTGCAACAGTTTTTTACAAACGCACCTTTGTAGTTAAGAAGCATCTATACCGCTGTTAGATTTTGATGACTTTTACTCCGGGGTAAAAATGTTTATCCCTTTTACCCCACCTGTGAGGAATGTCACTTTCCATTCTCTTTTAAAATTCTATTTATTTCTATTTTCAATTCTGGGAGATCATGCTGTATAGTATCCCATGCTGACTGACAATCCAAATTTGAATACTGATGTGCGAAAATATCCCTGATTCCACACCATTCTTTCCACGGGACAACTTTTTCCTGCATTCTCAATTCCTCTGATATTACTTTGCATAACTCCCCTATCTGCAAAATACACATACAGCAGGCATTCTGAAAAACCGAATTTCCCACAAAGTTATTGTAATCATTATCAAACATATCACATGCTTCATCTAACTGCCTGCAATAGTCCAAAATCTTGCTGAGGATAATTACATCTTTACTCTTCATACAATAATATCTCCGTTCCGGCTATTTCTTTCCTGAAGTCATCCGCAATTCCCGCCGTGGTGACTAAATCAACCGAAAGATTCAGTGCCTCCTGGAACATCTGGCGCATTCCGGAAAGTTTAAGCAAGGACATCGGCCTGCCTTTTTCCACAAGTAAATCTACATCGCTTTTCTCGCTTGCCGTTCCTTTTGCATATGAGCCAAACAGATATAATCTTTTTACCCCATACGAATATGCGATAGGAACAACTATCCTCTTGATTTCATTAATATCCGGCATATCAAATCACCTCCATAACTTAGTGTGGAAGAAATAAAAATAACGGGGAAATTCCCCGCCGCTCGGTGGACCAGGGTCTTTCAACCAGCCCAACCAGTTCTATGCCACTGGCTTATTTACATGTTAATATTAACGGAAATATGCTTTACTGTCAATGTTTCGCAGAAAAATATTCCGGCTTTTTTCTTTTTCCCACTTGCTAACCCGACAAAACAGAGGTAAGATAACGCACAGTCAAAAACTTATCTATCCACATATAGTAAGCTCAAAAAAATATGAGAACCACAAGGTCTATACCCATCCCTGCAATTCTCATATATTCCAAATAATCTGCGCGTTTCCATCTTCACTTATCATGATTTTATGTATCATAATCATTGCAACAGATTTTTTACAATTATAATCAGCTGTCTTCCAAGATCTGGCCAGATTAACGACCTGATCCGTCTCATCTTTCCTGTTACCCAGTTCTTCTATCCGTTCATATAAAGCCCGCTTATCATTTTTAAACTGCGTCGCTTTCTGATTGGCAAGTGTCAACAGATCATCATTGAATCCGCCGGCCAGCATAGTATCCAAAAGCTGCTTTTCGGATTTTTCTATTGCCTTGATTTTCAGCTTCAAATCATTCAGTTCAGCCATAGTATTTCCGGCGGCTGTATGTTTCGTCGCTTTCAAGTCAGACAGCTTCTCAGAAATACAGTCATAGACCATGTTCTCCAGATCTTCCGCATAGATCGTTACTTTTGTTCCTGTGCATATTCTCTGATGACTCTTTCCGGTGCAGTTAAAATACCTGCGTATCTCCCCCTCTTTATTTGTTTTGCCCTTAATCGTAGTCATTGTATGCCCGCATTTTTCACAGATAACCTTGCCGGACAGCCAGCTGGTACGATTACTGGCACTGTTTCCAATCTGCTTATTTTTTTCCAGTTTTTTCTGACATTTCAGCCAGATATCTGAATCTATAACACCGGGATGTGTCAAAAGAACCAACTTCATATCCGACCAGTCAGGCGAATCCGGTTTATGTTTGGTGTGTCCGTACAGCTGTGCTCCATATTCTCCCGTAAACATCGCTACATCGGATATCATCTGTACGCCGTGACGTTCATAATAATCAAACACATCCGAGTCTGCCCTGACATAAATCGGATTTTTTAATAAAGCAGACAATTTTGCCGTAGACCAGTCGCTCCCGTTAAGAGGCTTTTTGTTTTCTGCAACAAGGATATCCAGCAGACGACGTAAGGAAACATTTTCCTGTGCATAAACTTCAAATATGTATCGTACCTGTTCAACCTCAGAAGGAATGGGGCTTAACTTTTTCGTCTTTATATTATGAATAACAGTAGGCACCAATTCATATCCATAAGGCTGTCTGCCTCCCATATAAAACCCCATCTCGCTTCTGTGCGCATAAGCCTGTGTCACACGGTTGATCGTGGACGTTCTCTCAAATTCGGCGAATACCATCAGAATCTTCACGATTAATTCTCCATAAGGGGAAGATGTGTCAAAAGATTCCTGTGACGATACAAATTCTACATTATGCGCTTTGAACTCCTGCAGAATATTCACAAAATCTGCAAGCGAACGGCTGATACGATCAAGCTTGTAAACAATTACCTTACTGACCTTATTCTGCCTGACCATTTTCATCATCTTCTGAAAGCCGTCACGATTGACATTGCCGCCAGAAAATCCATTATCCACGAAAGTTACTACCTTTTCGCTTCGCTCATCCGGTTTGATAACCGACTTGCAATATTCCAGCTGTGTTTCACAACTGATGCTGTTCTCACGTTCCACTGATTTACGTGCATAAAGAATAATCGCCATTTGACACACCTCCCTTCATGAAAGAATTTCCTTAATAAAATTTATGCCATAATGCGCTTACCGGGTCTTCTTGTCAGAGCATGTAAAAGTTCTTCCATAATCTGCTCTGTACTGTTCCTGTCATCTGCAGGTATTGTAAAATGCTCCACTTTGTGCTTTATATCCTTCATATCCGTGTATTCTTTTGTTAAGTCAGCCATAGCCTAACCTCCTATAAAGCCCCACATAAAGGCGTCATATCAGAATCTATATCGATTCCTTCCGTTACTATCATATGAGTAAAATCACAGCATATTTCATGGTTTAACAAATCAAGAATTCCCTCCCGGCTATACGGAAAGAAACATCTGATCAGCTGCGGTGGTGTTACTTTAATATCCTTCCGCTTATACTTCCGGTCATAGTAATAACACTGACTGACAATACCCTTGCCATCTTTGTAGTAATTCAGCTCAAGAAAGATTGACCGATGCAGCTTATTTTTTAACCGTGTACGAAGACATAACGGAATCCCGTTATAACTTTCTCCCTCTCCCACCATGATCAGAAAGTGATATTTCTGATTCATATGTGCTGAATTTACCTTCACATACTGGTCAAGCGGCAAATCCGCCTGATCAGTACGCATAAATTGTACGCCGTAAAACTTCTTATCCAATTCGTCTTCGATGACAGACAATAAATCGTCTTTGTGAAAATTTATTGTCTGTAACATCTGTGGGCGGGCACTGTATCGTTCTGCTCCACTTCTGCTTTGATTGCGGTCACTGTAGAAACAATCTGTAATCACATAGTTCTCTCCAGTAATCCGCAATTCCAAATACAGAACCCTGCCATGCTTTGTCTTGAAAATTGTCCTGTATGTATCGGGATATTCCGAGCAGGTACATAATTCAAGCTGTAAAATGCTTTGTTTCATCGTATGCTTCCTCCTTGGAGTAAGAATATATAATCAGTGGATTAGCACATACGGTTCTTTAATAATTTCTATTATTCCAGAAGATGTAACCAAATAGCACAAAACCTTTTTGCCCCCACACTTTTATTAAGTGTAGATATTTTTACAGTTCGTTTATCTCCGCAAAGTTTTAATGCTTTTTGCTTAGCTAATCTGCTAATTACATCATTGATATTTATATCCTGAGAAATCTTATGGAGCCTTTTTTCAAGCCTCTCTCGCCGTAAACACAAACATTCGTAGTAAATCAATCCATCATGTTCCTCCGGTCGATATGCATCAGCACTATCTGCCAATCGGAATTTTCCCTTTCGGTAAAGTTTGCTGATAAGCTTCAAATAATCTTCATTCTCTGCTTTTAACTCACTTGAATCGTATCGGTTTTGCTGCTCATGCACCACCTTATAAACCTGATTATGGAAATCGCCATACTCATCTAATGCATCCTCCTCCGAAATAAACCCAGACTCCTTACAAAACTCCAAAAAGAGCATGTAGGAAATCTCCAAGTAGAACTGTATATCCAACAGCCTACCATGAAGATATGAGTTTGCATTTGCCGCACGAAATTGAGTAAGCCGTTCATCAATCCACATATAAATATCTTCAAAATATTTAACATACCATTGAAGAAAATAATAGTAAAAAGTTGATACTAGTAATGGTTGCTTCCGTTGGTATTTATCAAGAACTACCCCATCAATCTTCTTAGTCAGATTAACAACCAGCGCACGGGGTACAGTAGATTCTCTGCCTATGACATATTCACCGATAAACACAACGTTACATCCAAATTTCTTTTGCACCGTTGAGTTTCCCTCCTTATGGCCACGTCCTGTATTATCACTGACTCTTCGTATGATTTCTTCCGCCGTAATTTCGTTATTTCGTTTGATACTCTTTGCTTCTGCTGTATGCAGATCATCAATCACTACAGTGCATTCATCACGTTCGCTAAGAATATCTTCGATGAAGCGCTTCGTTGAATTGAATCGAGTATCAGCCCTGATTCCGTCAGCACGGTTATAAAGTTGAGTAATCTGAGGAACATAATTCGATTTAAGCATCCCTGATTTCCCGGTAACTGCCAGCACTGCACAAGATGTAAACCCAGCTTTTTTAAAACCAGCCCCAGTCAGACCAAATATAACATGAGCGACAAGCATCCTGCCAATTTCAGGGCTAAGACGAATAAGTTCTCTCATACCTTCAAACGCTTGATCTTTTGATAACATTGTGTCAATATCTAACCTGCAGCCAAGTACTCTTGGTTTAATTTCCACTGCTGAGTTTGTATCGGAAGGCCGGGTTATTACCCGGTCTCCTGCTACAAAAACTACTCCCTCTTCACTATATGTAATTCCCAACTTATCAAACTTATGTGATGTTACTGGCTGAGTTTCATCTAACATATCATTACATATTATAATGGTCTTATCTTCACAATTCTTTTGCACCATCGTTTACGCCACCTTCCTTTTTCCAAAACAATTAAGAACCCATCCACATAAAATAGTAGTTGCCGTTTTTGCCACTGTACGACAAATACTTGGCACTGCTTTGATGAACTTCTCCTTCACCTCAGTAAAAAATGACTTCTCCCTAGACCGATCAGACTTGTCTCCGTCATTCAAATTACATTTTGATGTGGAACAGTCCTCACTTACCTTTCGACATTTACTTAATTTGTGAATAAGCTTTCTTTGCTTCTTAACTTTCTTCCGAAGCTTTTTAATTACCTTATCCTTTTCCTGACTGGATGCCTCATCAATCTTTGAAGTATTCTCAGAGACCTTTGAATAATCTGTAAAATTCCTTGCCATAAACTCCTCCATTCTGCTGCTCTTAACTAAGTAGCATAAATCAAGTGAAAGCAATATATATTTTTTCAAATATTCAAAAACATACTCTTCCACAAAACCGATATTTCCCAATGCCCCTGATGCAAGCACCAAGGGATTAAACCCGTGAGAGAAAAAATAATAAACTAATCGTATATACATTTCTGCTTCTATAAATTTCATAAAATACCATCTTAAATATTAAAACTAACCAGATCTACAATATCAATATCCTTATATACTATATTATGTAATTTATCATATTATCAAATCATATATTATCAATTACTCTAAATATCAAAATCAAACAATATATCATTCCAAATGTATCATTCCAGCCCAACCTCCGCTATTCGCCTCTTACGCTATCTTTTTTTACCTTCTTATAAAACCAACATTGTTTCATCACCTCCACTACTTAATTAAAATATAGCGCACATCCGTAATTTCTCATCTCTTTATTGACACAGATATAACGCATACCTTATTATGCTAATAGGCCTATAGCAGATTATGCATCTTGCCCTTTTCGCTTATTGTTTGTATGCTACCATAGTTCAAGTACCAAGAGGTGTGACAAAAATGGAAAATAAAGATAATGAACTCAAACTTCGCACATAGATTTAGCCTATGCACCTTGAAAATTCAATACTGGCAGTTATTCAGTTATCTTAATTC
>VSOD01000649.1 GCA_009774655.1 Lachnospiraceae bacterium | reverse complement strand
CCCAATACAGAAAGCATGTCCTGTAAAGCCGGCTCGCCTTTTTGTTTAATTCTTCATAAGCAGGCGGTTTCGGTGTCATTACCCCGTCACGGTCAATCCCGTATTCCTCAAGAAGATATTTGCTCCCTTCCTCATAGCTCATGGAAGCGAGTGCGCTCCGGATCTCTTCCTCCTGACGATATACATCCAGGAAATCCATCGGTCTGCCGCCTTCATAAGAAGCCATAGACCCGTTTTCATGTACACTGTTACCCGCAGCTACCCATTCATGCAGGGCTGTCCTTTCTTCTTCTGTCATGGATATGGTTTTTTCGTATTCCTTCAGTTCCTGCTTTAGAAACCGTCTTTTTTCTTTGCTTATCTTCATTTTACTGATTCCTTTCATTTAACACTCTGTTTTGACCCTTTGACACGGTAGCTGTCACCCGTTATACTCAGGATATGGCAGTGATGCAAAAGACGGTCCAGGATCGCCGTGGCTGCAAGCCTGCCTGTGAACAGCTCGTCCCATCTGCCCATTGGCAGGTTGGTCGTGATAATGAGGGAGTTCTTTTCGTAACGCTGGCGGATTACCTGGAAGAAAAGGCTCTCTCTTTCTCTGTCCATTTTTATATAGGAAAGTTCGTCTACGATCAACAGGGGTATCTTATTCAGGTCATCCAGCACTTCCCGCAGCGTTCCTTCCTGCATTTTTTCGTACAGCCGGTCCACCAGATCCTTTGCATTGACAAAAAGAACCCGGTAACCTGCACTGGCCGCATTGAGCCCGATACCTGTTGCGATCATGCTCTTGCCTACTCCCGGCGGACCAATAATGATAACGTTCTCGCTGGCAGCAATAAAGTCCAGCCTGCCCAGTTCTGTGATCTTGTCCTTATCCAGAGACTGATTAAAGCTGTAATCAATGTCCTCAAGGTGCCTGCGAGCCTCAAAGCAGGCTTCTTTGCAGAGTTTTTCTGTGCGGCGGCCACGCTTACCTGCTTCCTCAGTCTCCAGAAGACGTACAAGGAAGGTCTCGTATCCCATGGAAGAGGATTCTGCTTCCATGATCAGGTCGCGGTACTGCTCCCGCATGTCTACCAGTTTGAACTGTTTCATCATGGCGTCAATGTATTCTGCGTCTGTGTAATATGTCTGCCGCTTCATCTGCGCACCTCCGCCATGGTATTTTCCTCATAATAACTACAGCCACGTGTCAGCGCCGGGTCATCTTCATGGTAAAGCATACCTGTACCGGCGTCCGGGGGAGATGTCCCAGGTCTGGGTAATTCCAGGATCCCCGCATTGTAATCCCGCAGGATTTCCTTAAAAGATGTGATATCCATCTTGTCCTGGTCGATACAGTAACCGATGAACCTGTCAAGCGTAAGATCATCATAGATATCCGTAAACAGCATGATCTTTCTGGCATAGTGCGTGGGCTGGTCAAACTTTCTGCCGGCTGCTTCCAGATAACGCTTTCCGTTGGAAAAACGCTCCGTGAAGTCCCTTCGGATCTGGGGGATTGAAGTACTGACCGGCGTTGCGATTGCCGCATAATGCGATTCATCAACCTGCACGTCATGCTTCTTGTCAGAAACCTCCAGCGTCATCACAGGATTCTCCCTTCTGTCATACAGTTCAATACGGAAACCATAAATGATTCGGAACAGCAGTGTTTTGCCCACATATTTCACCGGGACACTGTATTTGCTGCCGAAAATACTGATAAAACTGTCAGGACTAATGATGCGCTTTTGCAGTTTTGCCTGCCAGTATCTGGCCGCAGGAAGGGGAAGCAGTGTATTTTTTTCTTCCTGCATGCAGTGCTGGTTGGGAATCCGCTTTGTGGTTCCATGCACCTTATCACACCATTTGTTTACAAACTCTTTGCCACGCCGGTTCAGTTCCTCCATTGTCGCAAATACACTCCCTTTTATGAACTGTTCCTCCAGATAATGAAACGGGGATTCGATTTTCCCTTTTTTACGGGGCCAGTAGCAGGGGCATGCATTTAATTCCGTTCCCAGATGCTTTGCCAGCATCAATGCCTGCGGGTTATACCGGACCCCATCCCCGCTTTTCGGATTATTCTCGATCCCCAGGGCTTTGGGGTTGTCGAGCACCAGTTCCCGCGTCACCC
>VSOD01000648.1 GCA_009774655.1 Lachnospiraceae bacterium | reverse complement strand
AGATCGGTATCCTGTTCAGGGGCCATAATATCATGGAGTACAAATCACCGGACGATGCGCTGGATATTGATGCTTTTATTGATGGGAGATGGTAAAATGTGTCAGGCATTACTGGAGATCATGGAGCCGCACCTGCTGCTCAGAGAAAAAGAAGGAATGGAAGAAGGCATTAAAGAGGGTATTAAAGAGGGCATCAAACGTGGCATTAACGAAGGTATCAACGGAACGGTGGATACTTTGAGAGCGTTTGGCCATGGAGATCTGGAAATAAAAAATGCGATCATGCAGAGATATGCTCTTTCTGAGGAAGAGGCAGAGGGATATTTGTATCAAAAGTCATAATACAGCATGATTCATCGTACAAAAATTTTATTGAGCAATTCGGCGTGCCTTTATCCTGTTATTGGGAGATGAGGGACGCCGTTTTTTATGTTGTCATCTGTGTCTGTATTGGGAGTGGATAACATGGATGAAAAAACGATGGCGTGATGCAAAATGATACAAAAATGATGCAAAGATAATACAAAAATGATGCAGAGACGAGGTAGAATATAACAGGAACGGTACTCGGGAATAGGGAATGGAGGAATGCGGTTATGATACGGACAGAGTTTATGATGATTACGATTTCAATGCTGTGTCTTGAAATATTGATGGCTTTAGCTCCAGAGAAAATCAATACTGCCGTAATCGCAGATGAAACAAACACAGTGGAAACGCTGTGGCGGGAATGTGAGTTAACATGGGATGAGGTGCCCGTGGATGGATATTTTGTGAATGCATATCAAAGGCACTATAATCATTGCTGGGAAGATTATGCGGCATATATCGTAGTGGACTATGCGTCGTCTGCCGGACTGGAGAAGGAACAGTGGGAATTAAAGCAGATATATCATTTCAGAGACGACATTTATCAGGTTTATACGGAATCAGACAGGAAAAATGAGTTGTATATGCTGTTTGATACGTCGGATGCAGAGCCTGACTATATTGTAGCAGCAGATATCCGAAAAAATGGAGAAGAGGAAGCGGGATTATGGAATGACGAATATTCTTATAGTTCTATGCTGGAATGGTACTCTTATGAGAAATGGTTTGACGGAGAAGCAGATATGGAAGAACGCATCAATATGGATATGATTGGGGATCTATATGGTTCTGCGTATGGGAATCACAGTTATTATGCGATATTTGATTATCTTGACAGATCTGGTGAAGCTAAGGATATTCTCTGGGAAATAGATGAGAATGCCTCTTATGTGGGCAGAAACGGAGAGATTGCATGTATGACCTGTATTGTAGGAACCGGGAAGGTTAGCCTGTTCCTCGACATATGGAATAAACGTTATGCAGTGTTAAAATGAGATGGCGTTTTCAGGCAGAGCAGAAGAGTGTAAACTGTCGGCTTAAATGCGGGCGACCGGATGTGCAGGGTTTTTGATATGAGTGGAAGATACGAGAAATACATTATTGTTCAGGCAGATTTATAACGGGAACCTTTCGCATAAAATCGAAAAAATATTTTTATGCGATGATACGACAGAATTGTATCAACAGCTTTTACAGAGTGCACAGTTAGATTGGGAGCGGGTCATCAGATTTATATTGACGAAGAGGGAAAAAGAGTTATAGAAGGCGCTTTTTCAAAAGATCACGGCTTTCCATGAGGCAAGAGCGGCGGTAAACATGAGCAACAGCTGGGGTTTTATTGATACAGCGGGCAAGGTTGTGATAGAATGTCTGTATGAGCAGGAGGGTTGTTTTAATGAAGGTTATGCCGCAGTTAGAAAGGACGGCAAATAGTTTCACATGTATGTTGGTGAATTTCATGATGGACTGGCCTTTGTTACGGATGGACTGCCATGTATCATAAATGATAAGGGCGAGTTTGTCTTTGATGGTGCCAATTCCGGATAGAGACAAGTGATTTTGGATACCTGTCGTGAGGTTGACAGGCGGTCAATATAATGCAGAGGTATCGGAAATCTGGCACATATGGAGTATGGGGGGGATAACGGATATGTTTTCAAAAAAACTGCTGCTAAACACTTTTGGAGCAAAGATAAAACCTTATGGGTTTGAGTTTGCCGGATATGTAGACCGAAGGTATACGTTCAGCAGGAC
>VSOD01000647.1 GCA_009774655.1 Lachnospiraceae bacterium | reverse complement strand
TTGAAATCATTATAATTATAGGTCTCCATAAAGTAGCCTCTGGCATCTCCGAAAACAGTCGGCGTGATCACCTTAAGCCCTTCTATCCCGCATGTCTCTACCGTTATCTTACCCATGTTCCTGTCCTTCCCGTTCCTGATTTCTGTTCGCTCTTCCCTGCTTTTATTCGTCATCACTGCCCACCGGCACATTCCCGCTGTCACCGTCGATCACACCGGAATAGCCTTCCGCACCTTTTGCATGGTTGATGGACGTGTCAATATTCATATAGCTAAGATTCAGATCCACATCCGTATCAATACCGTCCACCGTACCTTTGGAGGTATACTGCCACATATGATAATACGCGTCGTACTGAGGAACCTCTGCATACTCGGCCAGCCAGGTCTTATAGTCTGACAGATCTTTCATGTTGACCTGCTCGTTGAGCCAGTTCCTGGAACCGTAAACACCGGCCTCATACCCTGCCGCAGAGATCGTTTCCAGAAAGGCCTTATGTACCTTCGTCCTCTCATCCGCCTCCAGCCAGTCCGCACGGCCCGAACCGCCCGCACTCTCACTGTCCAGAAAGACCGGATAATCCACGTCATACTTCTCGATCAGGCTGATCACCATACTGGCTTCTTCCACGGCCTCCACTTCGTCGATTGCCTGTGTAAAGAAGTAGACACCCACCGGAATGTCCGCATCGATCGCCCCTTTGATATTCCGCTCATACATCGGATCCAGAATCAGCGCCCCGCTTGACGCACCCCGGTAGCCGCAGCGGATGATTGCAAACTCCACACCTGCGTCTTTCACGTCCTCCCAGTCGATCGTCTTATTCCATTTCGAAACGTCTATACCGATCTTCTCACTGCCTTTTGCAGCCAGCAGATCCGTATTCTCACTGCCGTCGGCGTCTTCCTCCGCGCCTTTTACTTCCTTGTCTTCCTTATCCGCGTCAATCTCATCCTCTGTCAAGATCAGATACTCGATATCGTCCAGCACACGGTATTCGATTTCCTGTTTGACCTGAATCGACGTGATCGTGTTCGGCACCCGGTAACCTTCTGCTTCCTCCAGTGAGACGCTGTACTCCCCGGCACGCAGGTTGTCGATATAGATGATACCGTCCTCGTCACTGTCCGTATATTTCCCGGCGCCCTGTACCGTCACCTGAAAAGGGGTGCCGGTCACCAGCTGCCCCACACTGTCCACGATCATGATCCGCAGATCCTTCGCCACGGAACTCATCATCAGGGATACGGTCCTGCCGGAATAAGTCTCAATGCTCTTAAACTTCACCTCCGGATCAAAAAAGGTTTCGTCCCGCAGAAAAGCAGACAGATCATCCCCTCTCTGTCCGTCGCCTCTGTCGGCCTGCGCCTCTTCTGTCTCCTCTTCCGTTCCTCCCTGCCCGCCAAGACCGAGTTTCTGTTTCACCTGATCCAGATTCGCTGCCGCGATCACACCGACCAGAAGCAGAAACAGGAAGATCATGATAAACAGCATTCTTCTGATTTTTCTAAAGTCCATTTGCAACCTCAATCATATACTGTCCGTAATTCGTCTTCATCAGCGGCTCCGCCAGCTTAAGCAGCTGTTCCTTCGATATGAAGCCTCTCTTATAGGCGATCTCCTCGATACAGGAAATATAAAGCCCCTGCCGCTTCTGAAAAGCAGCCACAAAATCCGCCGCATCCAGCAGGGAATCATGATTGCCCGTATCCAGCCAGGCAAAGCCGCGCCCCAGAGTCTCCACGCGCAGGTCACCCCGGCGCAGATATTCGTTGTTGATACTCGTGATCTCGATCTCCCCGCGCGCAGAAGGCTTCACATTGGCCGCGATACTGACCACATCATTGTCATAGAAATAAAGCCCCGGCACGGCATAATTGCTCTTCGGCTGTGCAGGCTTCTCCTCTATGGAAAGCGCCCTGCCGTTCTCGTCAAACTCCACCACGCCGTACTCTCTGGGATCCCGCACATAGTAGCCGAAGATCGTCGCCCCTTTTTCTCTGGAAGCCACCTCGCGAAGCACCCTGGAAAAGCTCTGCCCATAGAAAATATTATCCCCCAGCACGAGCGCCACCCTGTCATCCCCGATAAAATCCGCCCCGATGATAAAAGCGTCCGCCAGTCCTCTCGG
>VSOD01000646.1 GCA_009774655.1 Lachnospiraceae bacterium | reverse complement strand
GAGTATGCTTATTATCAGTGGCGGGAAGCCGGCAGGCAGCATTCCAGAAGAGCAAAGGCGAGGAACTGGAGATGCTGACAAAACAGATCGAAAGAAGGAAAGAACTGCAAAATCTGCTGAAACAAATAACAAGAGAAGAAGCCGAAGGGATCAAACCGGCCTGTCAGTTTCATTGTCCGGTGAGGATCGGGGAAGAATTGGATCGCTTTGTGAAACCTGTTTCCGGGTGGAAGAGGCGGGAATGTTATCAGCATCTGCGGGCGTATATCTATGGCGATATGCAGGACAGGGTGTATATTTTATACGGTCTGCGAAGGACAGGGAAGACAACGCTGATCCGTCAGCTGATCTCTGAAATGGATACTGCGATGAGACAGCAGACGGTTTTTATCCAGATACAGGATAACAGGACGCTGGATGATGTGAATCAGGATTTAAAGTATCTGGAGAAAAGCGGTTATCGGTATGTATTTATGGATGAAGTGACGCTTCTGAATGATTTCATCGAAGGAGCGGCTTTGTTTTCCGATGTGTTTGCGGCGAGCGGCATGAAGATCGTTTTGTCGGGGACGGATTCTCTTGGCTTTCTGTTTACGGAAGATGAAGAATTGTATGACAGATGTATCATGTCTCATACCACTTTTATTCCTTATCGTGAGTTTGAGCGGGTACTTGGCATTGCAGGGATTGATGATTACATTTATTACGGCGGAACCATGAGTATGGGAGGAAAGCATTATAATGACAGCTCCCGGATCTTTGCCACGAAAAAAAGCACGGATGAATATGTAGACAGCGCCATCGCACGTAACATTCAGCATTCTCTGAAAAATTATCAATATGGGGATCATTTTCGTTCTTTGAGAGAATTGTATGAGAAAAATGAACTGACAAACGCGGTCAATCGGATCGTAGAGGATATCAACCATCGGTTCACACTGGAAGTTCTGACAAGGGATTTCCGGTCGGGGGATCTGAAGATTTCCGCGAAGAATCTGCGCAGGGACCGGGAAAAGCCTACGGACATCCTCGACCGCATTGATATCGAAAAGGTAAATGAGACGCTGAAAGAGCTGTTGGAGATCAAAAACAGAGAAGAGCAGTCCGTGGAAATTCGGGACATGCATCGTTTTGAGATCAAAGAGTATCTGGATCTTCTGGATCTTACGGTTGAAATTGAGAACAGATGGATGTCCGATCATAACCGGAAGGAAACAAGAACCGTATTTTCACAGCCCGGTATACGGTATTCGCAGGCGGAGACGCTGATCAGATCACTGATGCAGGACGAAAAGTTCAGAGATATGTCCCTTGAAGAGAGAAAACGCGTGACAGACCGTATCCTGGATGAAATCAAAGGCAGGATGATGGAGGATATTGTGCTGCTTGAAACAAAGCAGGCGAAAAACAACTGTGAAGTGTTCAGGCTGCAGTTTGCAGTGGGTGAGTTTGATATGGTAGTTTTTGACCCGGAAAAAGGCAGCTGTGAGATTTACGAGATCAAGCACAGCACGGAAGCGGTCAGAGAGCAGTGCAGACATTTGCTGGATGAGGCAAAATGCAGGGATACAGAGTTCCGATACGGGCCGATCACCGGAAAATATGTGATCTACAGAGGCCAGACGACAGAACCAGAAGATATGGCTGAGAACAGGGGAGGGAATGTGACTTATCTGAACGTGGAAGAGTATTTGAGAGGTCTCAGACAGTGACAGAATAGAAAAATTATTTTGACAGTACAGAGAATTCACAGTTTTTGTATCTTTTTGCCTTCTGCGTACTCTAATATACAAAAGGCAGGTGATCGCAACGAATGAATTTGAAAAACTGATCCGGGAGCATTGGGCTGTCGTGTACCGTTTTCTGCTTTCTCTGTGCGGGGATGCGGCATTAGCGGAGGAGCTGACCTCGGAGACTTTCTATCAGGCATACTTGCATATCGATCGATTCAGAGGGGAGTGCCGGCCGGAAACATGGCTGTGCCAGATCGCGAAGAATGCTCTGTATAGAGAAAACAAGAGGACAAAACGGACCGTTCCGTGGGAGCGGAACGATCGCGCCACAGAAGAGGCCGGCATTTTGGAGCAGCTGGTGAAAAAGGAGCAGGCGCTGAACATTTACAGACACATACATG
>VSOD01000645.1 GCA_009774655.1 Lachnospiraceae bacterium | reverse complement strand
GGCAGTGAAGAAGGGCGATGCTGTCGTGATCGTGGAAGCGATGAAGATGGAGATTCCCGTAGTTGCTCCTGAAGACGGTACTGTAGCAAGTATTAATGTAGCGGTAGGCGATGCTGTGGAAGCAGGCGCGCTGCTGGCAACATTGAACTAAGGAGCTGTTGTCTGCGGCCAGGCCGCTTATGACAGCAGGATGTACAGGGACGTGTCTGGCGTGATTTCCGGTACATCTGAGACTAAAACTACAGGAGGTTAACAAAATGAATTATGTAGTCGAGACGCTTGACAATCTGGTTCATCAGACCGCGTTCTTTAATCTGACCGTCGGTAACTATATCATGATTGTCGTAGCACTTGTCTTTCTATATCTGGCTATAGGCAGAGGATTCGAACCGCTCTTGCTGGTTCCGATCGCGTTCGGTATGCTGCTTGTCAATATCTATCCGGATATTATGGCACCGGTCGGAGAAGGCGGCGCCGGCGGCGGTCTGCTGTACTACTTCTATCTGCTGGATGAATGGGCTATCCTGCCGTCCCTGATCTTCATGGGCGTCGGAGCCATGACGGACTTCGGTCCGCTGATCGCCAATCCGAAGAGTTTCCTGCTCGGTGCGGCGGCACAGTTCGGTATTTTCGCGGCATATTTCGGAGCGATCTTCTTAGGCTTCAACGATAAAGCGGCAGCGGCTATCTCCATCATCGGCGGTGCCGACGGCCCGACATCCATCTTCCTTGCAGGTAAGCTTGGACAGACAACCCTGATGGGACCGATCGCGGTAGCGGCATATTCCTATATGGCTCTGGTGCCGATCATTCAGCCGCCCATCATGAAGCTCTTTACGACAGAGAAAGAGCGGAAGATCAAGATGGGTCAGCTTCGTCCGGTAAGCAAACTGGAGAAGATTCTTTTCCCGATCGTCGTTACGGTTGTAGTAGCTCTGATCCTTCCTACCACGGCGCCCCTTGTCGGTATGCTGATGTTGGGTAACCTGTTCAGAGAATGCGGCGTTGTAAGACAGCTGGCAGATACGGCATCAAACGCTCTTATGTATATCGTCGTTATCGTTCTGGGTACTTCCGTAGGTGCGACTACCAGTGCGGAAGCGTTCCTGAACTGGGATACGATCAAGATCGTTATTCTGGGTCTGATCGCATTTGCATTCGGTACGGCAGCCGGTGTACTGTTCGGTAAACTGATGTGCCTGTTGACCAAGGGCAAGGTAAATCCGCTGATCGGTTCCGCAGGCGTATCTGCAGTGCCGATGGCAGCGAGAGTTTCCCAGAAGGTCGGCGCGGAAGCGGATCCTACCAATTTCCTGCTGATGCACGCTATGGGACCTAACGTTGCAGGCGTTATCGGTACTGCTGTTGCAGCCGGTACCTTTATGGCAGTATTCGGAGTATTCTAAACAGATATAGTATAGATGGATCTGCGGTGATGAGCGGCAGGTCGTAAGAAAGGAATGGTTAAGAAAATGGCAGAACAAAAACCGGTTAAAATTATGGAAACTGTTCTCCGTGATGCACACCAGTCTCTGATCGCAACGAGAATGCCTACAGAGATGATGCTTCCCATCGTGGAGAAAATGGATAAAGTCGGCTACCATGCAGTAGAGTGCTGGGGCGGCGCTACCTTCGATGCTTCCCTTCGTTTCCTGAAGGAAGATCCCTGGGACAGACTGCGCAAACTCAGAGACGGCTTTAAGAATACGAAACTGCAGATGCTGTTCCGTGGACAGAATATCCTCGGTTACAGACCTTATGCGGATGACGTTGTGGACAGCTTTGTTGAGAAGTCCATCGCCAACGGTATCGATATCATCCGTATCTTTGACTGTCTGAACGATCTGCGCAACCTGCAGGCGGCAGTAAATGCGACCAATAAGATCAAGAAGCAGGAAGGCAGAGGCCATGCACAGGTAGCGCTTTCTTATACACTGGGCGATGCTTATACGATGGAGTACTGGACCGGCATGGCGAAGAAGATCGAGGAGATGGGGGCTGACTCCATCTGTATCAAGGATATGGCGGGTCTTCTTCTTACAATTAATGCATACCGCAAGTGAACCGAGCAGAAAGGCCACGCGTCCGCAAAAAGAACACACACACACCCCCAAAACCACCAAAAAAACCACAACACA
>VSOD01000644.1 GCA_009774655.1 Lachnospiraceae bacterium | reverse complement strand
AAAGGAAATAGCCGCCTCTACATGGACTTCATCTGAATTTATCCTAAGGAAAAGATTCTTTAAATCCTTATAATCATTCCGATCACCATACCAATGTTCAAACTCTGTCAATCCTATCATATCATGGCAGGAATCGACAGTTGTGCAAATCATCTGAACTTCAATTAAACTTTTGGTAATCTTCAGGCTTACCACTAATTCCTGTTGAATCTTCACCCCATCGATCACCATCGACTGTAACTCGTTATGTTTTTCTACGATGCCAATCGTAAATTTGGCTCCGCTTATAAAAGGCGATTGTGATATTTCATCAAGTGGAACACATGTCATACATATATAGGGAGGTTCCTCCCAGATTATTTCCGGCATTTTAGCACAGAGTTCCCGGAGAAATTCCTCTGGAAGCGGAATCTTTATCTCTTTCTTTTTCCTCACAAACTCCATTAATTCCTGCTCGGTCGGGAATGAAAAAGTCTCAGCTCCTTTTTTATAATAAACTGGAACATCTGGATAACATAGATATGACTTTAGCGAGCTTCCAATATTATTTGAAAGGGGCTCCTTTATCCTGACTGCAATAGAGGTGCCAACGCTCTGACGAAAATTTTCCACTTCCTCAACATCTGCACATGGCATAGACGTTCCCTGGTCACCCTTTTCTTCCACTGCAAGGCTATAATAGCCTTTCGTTCCTTTCATAGAAAAACGAATACCTTCACCGCTGTTGAAGCGCCTCGTACTGACCTCCATACGGTCTCCTTTCAAAAAGCAAGAAAGAATTCCAATTCCAAACTTGCTTATGGGCGTAAAATCATAATTTTTTTTATTATCATACTTTAATTTCTTAAACTCATCAGACTGATAATAAGAACGCCCAACCCTGAGGAAATAATTCATAATCGCCGGTTCATCCATACCTATCCCTGAATCATCTATCCTAAACCATTGATTTTCCTCTTTGTCACTCCAACCGCTTACTATTATCTGGTTCTCTTCTTCCCAGTTCCATCTGTAATCCACCGCTCTTCTTGCCCTCACAGCATCTAATGCATTTTGCAGCAGCTCCCTGATAAAGGTTACATCCGCGCTGTATAAATCGTCTCCCATCAACAAATTTAATACATTGTCTGCTTCCAGTGTTAAGCGATATTCTCCGGTCTGATATCCCCGCCTTTCTATATATCTTTCAGCTTTCTTGGGAATATTTATCGACTTCCACTTTGCATGACCGTATTGTTTTAATTTTAAACTACAGTTTTCCAGTTCTTCATCTACATAATCCAAGAAATTCATTATCGTATACTCATCTTGCATATCCTCACAAACGGCGCGATAGACCAGCGTTCTGTTTTCCTGCATCAGCTTGAATCCATTTGATGCCTGATGCTTTTTCCATTCTGTCTCTGCTGATGGATTTCCAGTTGTACTTATTTTCTGAAATTCATATAAAATATGGGGCGCCCTGCTCATATCAAAGTCCAGAACATCTGCCAGCCTCAGCAATATTGCACACAAAACGTGATCCGTTTCCAGAAATCCATCATATAGTAATTCGTCTTTGCAACTTTCAATCTTCTCTCCATGGCTTTTACAAATTGCTGCTAATTTATCTCTTCTTACCGTATTTATTTCCCAGTTCTCAGGTAATAATTCATCTACTCTTTGAGGATGTATCTTTCTGAAATACTCTATTTGAATTCCTTTGGGAATCTCTTCGCCAGTTTCTTTACTCCTTTTTACCATTAAATATTCCTTGGGATTTTTCTCAAGATACTCTGTAAAACGGTGGCTTTTTAGTTCCTTTTCTCTTTGCTCTTTCGTATAACACATACCGACATCATGATAACATGCCGCTAAAATCAGCATGGAGCATTCTCCGGCCGATAACATCTCAATCCCAGAGTCACCCAGAATCTGCTCCATCCAGTTGATTACATTACAAATATGCGTTTCGTCATGTAAAGTATAATCTGGAAATGTATCTCTGATTGTTTTCACCAATTCAATGGCGCTGTCACACATTTCTATAATATTTCCCAGTTCGCTAGAATTGACACAGATCTCCTCTAATCTTTTCCATATTTTATTCTCCTGATACCCCATCGCCTTTCTCCTTAGCACATTATTTTTCCAATATTATAC
>VSOD01000643.1 GCA_009774655.1 Lachnospiraceae bacterium | reverse complement strand
AGAGGTGTATCAGAGACAGATCCTGATGTGGCTGCTGCTGGCGGCGGGGCTGTATCTGTCCATGGTCGGCAAAAATGCGGCCGGGCGGGTGGAGCGCCTGCGCTTTGGGGCCGGCTCCGCGGTGGTGCTTGCGGTTTTGACGCTCTGGTGTGTGCTGACTTTCTCCGAGGTGAGCACGTTCCTGTATTTCAACTTCTGATTTTGAGCGGATTTTTGAGAAAGGCTTTGTTGCGATGAATCGATACAAGAAATGGCTTCTTTCCATACTGGGCATCGTCCTTGCAGGCCTGGTGTCTGTGGGGGCGCTGGTAGTCTGGGTGGATCCTTTTTTTCAATATCATGAACCGCTGCCGGATTTTCCTTATCTGGTGGATAACCAGCTGAGCCAGAACCCGGGAATGGCGAAAAATATGGATTACGACAGTGTGATCCTGGGTTCTTCGATGACGGTGAATTTCAATACGAACTGGTTCGGAGAACTGCTGGGGCTTGATACGGTCAAGCTCAATTACAGCGGCGCCTATCCGAAGGATCAGTCCAATATCATGCAGATCATTTTTGACAGCGGCAACCAGGTAAAGGCGGTCTTTCTGGGCGTGGATGTGATGACTTATACCGGCGGGGTGGAAGAGACGAAGTACCCCATACCGACTTACCTGTATGACAAAAATCTGCTGAACGATGTGCAGTATCTTTTCAATAAGGATGTGCTGCTGAATTACATTCTGCGGCCGCTGGCGGATCCGGATAAGACCGACCTCGCCACGGTCTATCAGAGCTGGTGGACGGATGAATATTATAATATCCAGTGGGTGATGCACAATTACGAACAGCCGGAAGCGGTGGAGACAGAGACGCCGGCGGATGCCTATCTGGAGAGCGTGGCCGCAAATCTGGAGGTGAACATCTGTCCGTATATTGAGCGCAATCCGGATACGGTCTTCTACATCTTCTTCCCGCCCTACAGCATTCTGTACTGGAACGATGTGATAAGGGAGAATCATCTGGAGGCGACCATGGCGGAATATCAGCATATTGCGGATACGATGCTGGCCTATGAGAATGTGAGAGTCTTTTTCTTCCCCGATCAGGAAGCGATCGTGACGGATCTGAATAACTATGCGGATTACAGCCACTATCACAGGGATATCAACTATTATATGACAGAATGCTTTGCAAACGGGGAATGTGAAGTAAAAGACAGCGCTGATATGGCGCAGGCGCTTCGTGAGATGCGCGGTGTGATCGAGCGGTTTGATTTCGAAGAATTGTTTTCTGTGGAATATTGAGGCAGACGCCGGGGAGGTTTATTCCCCGGCGGTTTTTTCTTTCGGAAAGATGCATTCCGCGAATCTGGTTGCCAGCAGTTCGCGTCCGGCATCGTTGAAGTGAATATAATCTGTCATATAGTCCAGATAGTTGTCCTCATTGATGGAGCCGTAGAAATTATCAATAAAAGAAACGCCCAGTTCACTGGTGGTATCCAGTTCCTTCTGCAGATAATGGCTTAATGTGCCGTTGCCTAAATCTACCCGGTCGCCGTTCTCGAAGTTGCCCTCCTCATTGACGTTGTGGCAGAAGGTGTGGGACATCACCACAATGCGGATGTGGGGCCAGGCTTCCTGGATCGCCTGTATGCCTGACCGGAGAGCGCCTGTGTAAGTTTGCGGATTATCCGGATGATTCGGATCCTCACAGGGCCGCCTGTTGATATAGTCGCTGCCGTCGTACATGACGCAGATCATATCCAGACTGTTCATATCGATCGACTCCAGCGTGCTGACGGTCTGGGGAAAAGCCTGGTCGAAGCTGTAGGAGGCCGCCGTGCTCAGCAGGTCGAAATTGCCTGACGCCAGGCTCTTCGCCACGTTGACGAAGGCAAAGGCATCCAGAATATAGCCGTCGTTGTAATCTTCAAACTGGACGGCCATGGTAGTGCCCGTAAAGGAACCGTTATAGACGGTGGCGCCTGTTTTGGCGGCGATCTGCTCCGCCAGGCCGCCCGATCCCTGATCCAGGGAAAAAGGATCGTCGCCGAGACACAGAATCGTGGTTACACCGTCGTCCTCGCGGCCTTCCAGCTTGTCCGGTGCCAGCGGAATGATATAGTCCATCGC
>VSOD01000642.1 GCA_009774655.1 Lachnospiraceae bacterium | reverse complement strand
GACGCATCGCTCCACGCCGCACGGCCATAATAGGACACCTGCCCGGATTCCGGCTTCAATGTCCCCGCAAGAATCGAGAGAAGCGTCGATTTCCCGCAGCCGTTGGCGCCCACGATACCGACACACTCTCCTCTCTCTGCCGTAAACGAAGCACCCTGCAGGATCTTTCTTCTCCCGTATGCACTTGTTATGTCCGTCACTGTAATCATATTTTCCATAAGTCCATCATAACACAAATTTCTCCAGAATAAAACGCCTGGGCAAACTTCCCAGGCGTTTTTATGGTTTTCCTTTATTCGGGTTCGCAAAGCGAATCTCGTAAACGAACTTGTTCGTTTCGTTATTTTGCAGCTGCGATTTCAGCCTTCAATGCTTCTGTCAGCTTCGGAACGATCTTGTTCAGGTCGCCCACAACGCCGTAGTCAGCTACATCGAAGATCGGAGCATCCGCATCCTTGTTGATCGCCACGATGATATCGGACTCTTCCATACCTGCCACGTGCTGAATCGCACCGGAGATACCGATCGCGAAGTAAACGTTCGGACGAACTGTCTTACCGGTCTGTCCAACCTGCAGATCCTTCGGCTTCCAGCCGGAATCCACTACCGCACGGGAGCAGCTTACCGTACCGCCGAGCACTTCCGCGAGATCTTCCAGAATCTTGAAGTTCTCCGGGCTTCCTACGCCACGGCCGCCGGATACGAGAATCTTCGCATCCATGATATCAACGGTCTCTGCTACGGACTTCACGATGTCGAGAATCTCCACATACTTGTTGTCCGGTGTAAAGCCGGGATTGAACTCTTCCACAACTGCCCTGGCGCCCTTGATCGGCTCGATCTTCTGCATAACGCCTGCACGAACCGTAGCCATCTGCGGACGGTTGTAAGGACATGCGATCGTTGCGATGGTGTTACCGCCGAATGCCGGACGCGTCATCAGCAGCTGGTTATGTAACTGCTCCTGGCCCGGAACTGCCTGTAACGGGAAGTCGCCGATCTCCAGAACGGTACAGTCTGCTGTCAGACCGGTAGCCACTCTTGCGGATACTCTGGGACCTAAGTCTCTGCCGATCGCAGTTGCGCCAACCAGCATGATCTCGGGTTTATATTTGTTGATAACGGAAGACAGTGCATGTGCATAAGGCTCTGTTCTGTAGTCCTTCAGCTCCGGATCGTCCACAACGATCACCTTGTCCGCACCGTATTCTGCAAGCTGGTCTGCCAGTCCTTTTACGTCGGAACCGATCAACACAGCCGTCACGTCCGTACTTAAATCTTTAGCCAGGTCTTTTGCTTTGCCGAGCAGTTCGAAAGCAATACTGCTGATTTCATTGTCCACCTGCTGCGCAAAGACATATACTCCCTTGTATTCTTCTAAATTCATTTTACATTCCTTTCTCTATACCTGAATATAGTCTTATATTTTATTTAAAACATAAAGCCGCGAAACCTCTGTCAGATCACATGTTTCACTTTCAACTTGTCAACAATGTAGCTTACAGATTCATCAGGATCAAGAGTAACCTTCTCGCCGGCGCCCTTTCTTACCTTATCGGAAGCCTTGGCGATCTTGGTCGGTGAACCCTTAAGACCCAGGTTGGCGTCGTCAACATCCTTCAAGTCTGCTCTGCCCCATACGGTAAGTTCTTTCTTATAAGCATCGAAGATGCCGCCCGGTGTCATGTAACGGGGCTCATTCAGCTCGGAAAGCGCTGTGATCAGACAGGGCATTTTAGCCTTTACAACATGGTATCTGTCTTCGTACTGACGCTCAACGATCACGCTGTCGCCTTCTACTTTGATATCCTGTGCGTAAGAGATAACAGGAATGTCCAGATGCTCGGAGATCTGGGGACCTACCTGTGCGGTATCACCGTCGATCGCCTGACGGCCTGTGATGATCAGGTCATACTCGAGATTTCTGATCGCGCCGGCCACTGTGGTGGAAGTAGCCCATGTGTCCGCACCGCCGAGTACTCTGTCGGTTACCAGAATACCCTTGTCCGCGCCCATTGCCATAGCCTCACGCAGAACTTCCTCCGCCTTCGGAAGACCCATTGTCACAACCGTTACTTCTGCACCGTACTGATCCTTTAATCTAAGTGCTGCTTCCAGACCTGCTTTATCATCCGGGTTCATGATCGTAAGCAT